>PMBP01000367.1 GCA_003152975.1 Phycisphaerales bacterium
TCGCCCGTGGCCATCTCCGCGATCTTGCCGCTGTAGAGTACATTCCCGCCCACAAGCTGCACGTCGAAATGCCGCAGCCTGATCGTCCGCCGCGCCGCCTCCCGCACCGTCGCGAACGCCTCCGTCAAAATCTCCTCAGGCCGCCGCCCCGATTGCAGCGCCGCCTTGAACTCGGCCGTCTTGGCCTTCAGTTGCTCGTCGGACAACCCCTGGACCGCCGCCTCAAACGGCCCGGCCGCCCGCGCCACATGCATATAGGTCTTGACCAGCCGCTCGTTCCGCGATCCGAAGATCCGGACCAGCCATCGGCCGAAGGTTGACTGTCCCATCAATCCGTTCCCCAAAGAACCCGGACGCGGCCAACCCGGTTATTTCACAGGGTTTTGGCGTCCTTAGTATAACTCATAATGTAACAAGATCTTACGAAAAACGACATCCTTACTGTCAAATTACGGATGTTTTGGGCGAGAAATTTTGACCCACCGTAAGGCCGCAGGTCAAAAAGGACCGCAATCGTATTTGAAAATACGGTGAGAACCTTTTTGACCGAGAACGCCGCGGCGGAGCAAAAGGGCCGCCCAAAACCAAACCTTTGTGAAATATCCGGGTTAATCCTTCACCCGCGTGACATACTCGCCCGTCCGCGTATCGACGCGAATCTTTTCCCCCTGCTTGACAAACGCCGGAACCGACACCACCAGCCCCGTCTCCATCGTCGCCGGCTTGTACTGGTTGGTCGCCGTCGCGCCCCGAATCTCCGGCGCCGTGTCCTTGACCACCAGATCCACCGTCGTCGGAAGCGTGATGATCACCGGCTTTTCCTGGTACATGCTCACTAGCAGCTTGGTGTTGGGCTTGAGGTACTTGGTCCCGTCCCCGAACGCGTCGTCGTCCAGCGTGATCTGGTCATAGCTCTCCAGGTCCATCAGCACATGCTCGTTCGGCGACGAATACAAATATTCATACTCGCGCTTTTCCAGAAACGCATCCTCCAGAATCTCTTCCGACCGAACCCGAATGTCCCGGATCGACCCTTCCGCCAGACTCTTGAGCTTGGTCTGATACACCGCCCCGCCCTTGCCGAGCTTGACATGCTGAAAATCCACGATCGTATATAAGATCCCGTCGATCTTGATCGTCTGGCCCTTTTTCATTTCCGATGCCTTCATACGGCTCGCTTGCCCTTTCGGTCGTGTCTGGATTTCGTCTGGTTTCCCGCAAACCCCATACTATCCCATATCCCGCCCACAAAGTCAATCCTTTCCCTCAAATCCCGGCAAAAAGAGGGACGGGTATCGTTCCGCCGAAGGTCCCGATGTGTCGGGATCCCCTTTTTGCGAATGTCATCCCGAGTGAAGGGCCGAAGGCCCGAAATCGAGGGATCTACTCCCAATACGCATTTGACCCTGTATCCGGAATTTTGAAGGGCCGCACTCTGTTGCGGCCGTTTATCATTACGAGGAAGGCCGGAATCCAGTTTGGAGGGCCCCGCTCTGTCGGGGCCGTTTGAATCATTCCCGCGCAAGGGGGAGTCTATATCCTATCGCCCATATCCTAAATCCTTTCTGCTACCCCCTAATGTCCCATAATTCATTAGGCCATCGCGCCAAAACGCCCCCCATTTTCTCTTGCATCCCACCCCCCCTTGTGGTATAATACCTTCAATGGAGTTTGAATGAAGGGAAGAAACTATCGTTATGGAGAAGGGTTTTAATAATCCAATGTTCGGGGGTGTTATGATGAAGTTCAAGTTCAATCGTCTTGTCGTGTGCTCGTGTATTCTCGTCGCGGCCCTGTGCGTCTCGGCCCGCGCCGATCGGATGTTCCAGCTCAACAATCCCGTCTTGATCCAGACCGGCTCACCCGCCGCCGACATTCAGGTTGAGGCCTACTCGGTCCCCTCGCTGGCGGATATCAACGGCGACGGCCTCCTGGATCTCGTTGTCGGCGAGGGCACTGCCTTGACAAGTCTCGGCAAGGTCCGCTTCTACCGCAACATCGGCACCGCCGATGCGCCCGTCTATAGCGGCTTTGTGTATGCCCAGACGGCCTCCGGCGACCTGTGGGTTGCCCGTTACGGTTGTCTCGGGATCTTCCCCCGGATGGTGGACTGGAACCTCGACGGCAAGCTGGATCTCCTGGCTGGCGTCGGCAACGGCGCCATCAAGATCTTCATGAATATCGGCACTAAGACCAATCCCTTGTTCGATGCCGGGGCCGATCTCACCTTCGGCCCCGTCGGATCCAAGGTAATCATCACTGCCAGTACCCGTGCCACGCCCTCGCTGGCCGACTGGAACAACGACGGCAAGCGCGACCTGATCGTCGGTGGGATGGACGGCAAGATTCGCCTGTATATTAATGAAGGCACGGATTCGTCGCCCGATTACCGTACCGTTCAAGTCATCCAGTCCAGTGGCGCCGATCTGGCAGTAACAAATGGTCGGTCAAGTCCTGTAGTGGTGGATGTGGATGGCGATGGCAAAAAGGATTTGATCGTGGGAAATACCGACGGCAAACTGTTCTTCTATCGCNNTCGGTACCGATGCTGCGCCTGTCTTTGGAGCCGCGACCAACCTGCTCGCCAAAGGCCAGGTGATCACTCTGCCCAATACCCAACCTCGTTCCCGGCCCTTTGTCTGCGACTACAACCGCGACGGCAGCCTCGACATCCTCGTCGGCGAATATGACGGCAAAGTCTACCTGTTCACCAGCATCTCGGCCGCCGCCACCGACCTGTCCGGCTCCATCGCCCTCGGTAGCCGCCGCCTTGCCGAACTCCAGAATACCGACGGCGGATGGGACTGGCCCCTCAACGACGGCAATCCCCTTACCGGGTCCGATAGCGAGTCCTTCGGCTCCATCGGCCTGGGCATGGCCTGCGCCTACAACCGGACCGGCAATCCCGACCTCCGCCTGGCCCTCTTCGGCGCCGGCCAAAAACTGCTCCTGAAAACCAACGACTTCTACGCCAACGAAGGCGCCTTCGCCGCCGCGCTGGATAAGATCTTCCGCACGACCGCCTACTCGACCCATGTCCGTACGGCCTTCTACGATCAACTCGCCGCCGGAACCTACTACGACGCCGTCTCCGATACGCACAACATGACTACCGCCATGTATATCCAGGCCAAGCGCGACCTGTACATCAGCCAGCCCAACGGCGCCGCCTGGGAACTGGGCCTTTCCCTCTACGATGCCTGGTCCGTCGGCGCGCCCACCGCGCTCTGGGCCGACGCCGTCAAGATCTCGCTCGAACAGATCGTCCTCGGCGAAGAGTCCGATGTCCTCGGCCTGGCCGGAGCCCTCTATGGCCTGGCCTCCGCCGGCATCGAGTGCGATCCCCTCTCCGGCCCCTTCGCCGCCGCCGACAACCTCCAGGGCCTGGCCGATATTCTCGCCTCCTACCAGATCCCCTCCAGCGGCGGTTTCCCCTTCCAATACGATGTCGTCGAGGGTGGCTCTGAATTCCTCCAGGAAACCGCCTACGCCGCCCGCGCCCTCAACGCCGTGGATCGCGCCCGCTTCTTTACCGCCATCCAACACGCCAATGCCTACATCGTCTCCGTCCAGCTCGCCACCGGTGGCTGGGAAAACTCCGTCGGCGATCTCTTGGGCGAACGCAATGTCATCACCTCCGATTGCCTCACCGCCCTCGAGATGACCATGCCCAAATCCGGCGACCTCGAGCCCGATGGCCGCGTCGATCTCCGCGACCTCGGAATCCTCTCCCAAAACTGGAACCGCTCCAACTGCGGAACCTGCAACAATGCCGACATCAACGGTGACCATACCGTCGATCTCGTCGATCTGCTCCTGCTCTCCGAAAACTGGATGACCAAATAACTCCGTTTCCTTCCGCTCCATTTCCCTGAACGGATTCACCGAAAACCCCCGGCTCTCCACCGGGGGTTTTCCTTTGCGCCAACAAAATCGCATCAATGAATTCTGTCGCGCTGAATCCCTTCCGCTTCACCCTCCAATGTATATTTCTTTCGAAATCGCTCCGTGAATCGCCATTCCAGATTACGACCGAGCCCCACTTGCCGGAGGATTTCGTCCAAAGAAATCCCTTGTTCCCCTCGTCCCAAATACCCCAGTACCCGATACACCGCTTTGTCCGCAGCGCAAACCTTCCACGATCCATCTTGCGAAAACAAGAAGGCCAGAGTTACCATTTCCCCTGGATCGACTTGGGCCAGCGTGATAGGTATTGTCTTTTGAAACTCAACGACGACCGACAAATCCGGATCGATAACCTAAATCCGACCTTGTGTAATATCGTCGGTCAAATCGAAATACTTCTTGTCCAATCCCTCTCCCGTAAATTGTGCCTCCTCTTCGGCTACGGTTCGAGCGACAGTGAC
>PMBP01000525.1 GCA_003152975.1 Phycisphaerales bacterium
ATCAGTGCTTCGGCGATGCCGCCGGTAATCGCGCCCGGCGTACTCAACTCGCCGCCGATCAGCGAAAAGGAGCCCATCATCCCAGTCACCGTGCCGAGCAGACCGAGCAGCGGAGCCAGCGTGATGACCGTGTCCAGAATCGGGATGCCTCGGCGGAAACGCTTGAGGGCTTGTTCCTGGGCGTACAGCAGCGCGTTGGAGAGCGATCGTTCCTTGTGCGTCAGTGCATAGCTCAGGGCGCCAACGACATAGAATTTCGATTTCTCGCCGATGCGGATGGCGCCCTCCGTGTCGCCTTGCTCGACGGCCGCGAAGAAGGTCTCCATCGCTTTCGGGTCGCGTTTGCGTTGTTCGTTGAGCAGGAAGAATATCCGCTCCAGGACCGTTCCCAGGGCCAGCACCGCCGCGACCAGGAGCGGCCACATAATCGGCCCGCCCTTCTTAAATATATGAATCAGCGTGGTCTTCTGCACCAGCGCCTTCAGCGCTCCGCCCCGCGACGGGTCCAGGGGCATCATGCCTTCACCGCTCTCCACAAGGGCCGCAATGCCGTTTTGCAGATTGCTTTCCAGCGGGCGAATCAGGGGTTTGGTCGAGCCCGACTGCGGGATCGCAAGGCCCGAGGCGCCTCCGCCGGTTGCGCTGAACAGGGCCACCGGCCCGAGGATAGCGAACTGTCCGTTGACCACAACCCCCTGCATATCCACGGCAAAACCGGCAAACCGCATCCCGCCAATGGAGTCGAACAAACGCTTCAGCGAGACATTGACGAAGGCGATCTGCCGGGTGTACTTTTCCGGCAGGGACAAGACCGAGTTTTCCGTCGCCTGTTTGGCGGCTTCAAGGGCCTGGCCGCAGTATTGCAGTTCGCTGACATTAACCTTTGATTCGAACGAACGGGCATACTCATCGAGCAAATTGCCGATATAGGCCAGCTCATCCTGCCGGGCTTTCATCTCTGCTTTGAGGGCGGCCATCTCGAGGTTACCGGAATCCACCAGGCGGGAAACCTTTTCGTAATCGCGTCGGAGTTGCGCCAGCTTCTCCTCCGAGGCCGTCAGTTCCTGCGCCAGCGGCAGTTTTTCCGTCGCGATCTGATCCCGGAGTTGGTTAAGTTCCTGAATGCTGCCGGCCAGTTCCTTCTCGGCAGAGAGGGACAATTGGTTCATCGTCTGGCCGGTGTCCGGCTGTTGTGCCAAACCGCTGACGGCCAGCGACAAAACGCCAAGGATAACCGCGTATCGATGGATGGTTTTTTTCATTGGATTTTCACCGGTAGCGGAACAAACGACGGAGTTTGCTTACCCTGAAGGATTTCCAGCGCGGTCAGGACATCCCGACCGGCGGCCGGGGACGGTTCCCATGTCCAACCGTTGGCGGCCGGGCGACCGATTCCCGCTTCGCCGCGGGCGCTGACATAGTAGGCCTGTGCCAGGCCGACATACAGGGTTTTGACCTCCGACGGTTTGCCGTCTGCGAGGTTGTGGACTTCGTAACTGACGGTGATCTCGTTGTTGGCCTTGTTCAGTTCGTTGAGGATACCCAGGATGTTTTGGAATCGCTCCGCGGCGGAGGCCCGGGACTTGGCCGGATCTTCCGGTATCCGTTGAAACAGAGGTTGAAGTTTTGTCTGGATCGGTTCAGGGAGTTGCTGGAATATCTTGCGGACTTCGCCTTCCATTCCGGTGACGGCCTCCGTCAACTGGGCAACGGCGGCCTTGAGCTGATCGTTTTCGGCGACCAGTTCTCCGCGTTTCTTGTCGGCCTCGGCCACGCTGGTCTGGGCCTGCTTGATTTTTTCCTCGACGGTGCCGACCTCCTTTTTGACCAGGTCCAGGCGGCCGACCAGGATCTCCTTGCCCTGTTGCCATTCTTTGCGCTCTTTGGAAAGGATTTGCTGGGTTTCAATCCATTTGTCCATCACCAGACGGGTCTCTTCCAGTGTTCGCCGGGGAGCGGTCTTGTCCTCTTGGACGACCTCGGTAGTGGCGGGCGTGGCTCCAAAGGACAGAAGACAGGCCGTACACGCCAGGACAAACGATCCGATCGCCAACCGATACCGCGTGATCGCCCGGTACTGGTCCCCGATCGTAGATCCGCATTTGTTTTGTTCTGATTTCCATTTCATGTTTCTATGATCCTTTGTTTGTTGGATTCGGCGTAAGATTAAGATATGGATCGCCAACCAATCCCAGTCATTCCTCGATCTGGTTTCATCGGTAATCACTGTATCACACTACTGTGTTCATACAGTTAGTTGTCTGTTACGGTATGGTTAATCTGGCCGTTCCCTCTCGTCCGAATCATTCAAAAGGTAAATCCGATGCTGATGGAAAATTCCATGCCCTTTTGATAGGACGATTTGGTCACATCATCCCCGATGTATTTCGAGCGGTACACCGTTTCAATTGCTGGATCCAGCAGGTTCTTGGCCTGGAAGGTCAGCTTGCAGTTCTTACTTAGCTTTTGCGCGACGCTTAGGTTGAGTGTCCCATACTCGGTTGGATAGACATTGGGAACAAACCGGCCATTGGACTCGCCAGCTCCGGCAAGCAGGGTATCGCCCTACGGTATAGAATACGGTCGCCTGCAAACCGGTCTCGGCCGGTTCGTAGGTCAAAAACAGATTGTAGAGATAATGCGGAGCCCCGGTCATGTCCCGGGAGGTCATGGGCGCGGCAATATTCGGCTGGCGAAAACCGTCGATCTCGTCGTCGGGCAGCGTGACCTCCGAATTGATGAAGGTGGCGTTGGCTCCGAGTCAATAGCCCTCGAGCTTGTCCCAGATGCGTCCCAATCCCTTGCGAAGTTCGATTTCATAGCCGCTCAATTTGCCTTTGGGATAATTGGTGGCCGTCGTGTAGGTGAAGCCGACATTTCGCTGCACATATTCAATGGGTCGTGTGACATCTTTATNNGTCCAGGCGCAGGTCGTAGTTCTTCAAGGCGCTCATTTTCAGTTCGGGATTTCCGACAAACACATCACCGCCGAGGTATTCCATCTGCTGGATGGGCGTAAGCTCCTTGAAGGTCTGGCGGGCGACGGTCTCGCTGTAGGAGCCCCGCAACTTGGTTCGATCGAAGGGCTTCAATACAAATCCGAGGGAGGGCAGCATATCCTTCTGTTCGAAGGCGACATCGGCGTCACCGGGATTGAGCTTGACCGGCCCGCCGGCGCCGGGAGGAAGCCAGGTGACATCCTTCTCCGGCGTATTGGTGATGTTCAGTTCGGTGGTTTCATAGCGGGCACCACCGATGATATTCAACCAGGAGTTCATCGGCATATCGATCATGTAATANNAGCGGCACGTCCGCCATGTAATACCAGGCCGAGATCTTCTGCTGGCCTTCGTAATCGACATCGATGTCGGCCGCGGTGATCGGATGATTCTCGAACGGAAACGCGCGACTCCAAAGGTCTTCCCAGGGCCCGGGGTATTGGGCGGCATTGTCGTTGAAGTTGCTGTAGGAATCCTGATTGTAGGAACGGTTGACCCTGTCCTCAAACACCCCCAACTTCAGATATCCCTCATCCCCGCTCCACTGCTTGAACGGAAATTTGGTATTGACATAGTATTGATGGCTCTCTTCGGTGATATCCTTCCAGACGCGCTGGAGATTGCCAATGGTGAAGTTGGCAGCCGGCTTGTACGGAAGATGGACCGCCGGATCCGTCGAGGCCGGAACCCACGGCGGAAATCCGGGATTGAACGACGGCGGCAGCCACAAGGAGCCAAACTGCCGTTTGTCCGGCTGGTTCATCGAGGCCGAGCTGCGGGAGATACCCCAATCCAATTCGGGAGTCAAGAGGGTGATCAGGTTACCGAATTCCAGTTGGGGGTCAAACAGTTGATGACGGCCGCTCAACTGCAGGGTCTGGGTCGTCCGTTGGGTGTACTCCAGGGTTTCGGTCCTCAGGTACGGCGCGGCGTCGCGCTGCTGATTGCCGGGAGCCGTCGGATCGTTGGCGTTGTAGCCCGGGAAATAATAGGCCTTGCCCCGGGTATCTTCGGCCAGCGTGGCCGTCTTTTCCGCCACGGAAGTGTACATATAGCTCAAGGTCAGGTTGTGGTCCGGTGTTTCATAGCCGAGAACCCCCAGACCTCCGGTCTGGGCCGATTGGCTGCCCTGGGTCACATCGAACAGCGAGGTCTTGAAATCGCCCTGGTCCGGCGTGCCCTGGCTGTATTGAGGCGTCATCCGGGCGCCCGGGCTTTCCACCCAGTAGGAATCGTCCTTGCCTCCCTTATAAAACGAACTGCTGTGTTCGTTGTACAAACTCACAAATCCCCCCAGCGCGGTATGGTCTCCGAAGTCGAATTTGTGGCCGGCGGAGAACGACCAATCATAATTCATCGGGGCCTCGTCGCGGCTGGTGCCCACGGCCCCATCCCAACTGCTGCCAAGTTTGTCATATTGGATTTTTTGATCGCCGTCATTGGTCCCCCAGAAATTCACCCCTTTGCCGGGATAGGTCAAAAAATCGTCCCGGCCGCTGAACCGGGAATTGAAGGTGGTTTTGGTGCTGAACTTGACCATGGATTCTTTCGGAACACCCTTGAGGATGACATTGACCGCGCCGCCGGATGCGTCACCTTGTTGATCGGGGGTAAAGGTCTTGCTGACTTGAATGCTTTCGATCACGGCCGAGGGAAACTGGTCCAACTGGACGGCGCGTTTGTCGGAATCGGCCGTCGGGAGCCGCACGCCGTTCATCTGCGAATTGACATATCGGTCGGGTAAGCCGCGAATCACGGCGTACTTGCCGTCCTGCACGGAAGCGCCGGCCACCAGTTTCAACGCGGCGGCGGCGTCGCCGGCTCCGGCCCGACTCATCAGATCCGAGCCAATCGAATCCATCATCGCCGGATTGTCCATCCGAAGATTCAACAGGGCGCTTTCGGATCCGCTCTCGAACAGCACATCCTTGACCAAAAACTCCTCCAGATCCATGATTTCTCCGGACAGCGAGGCATTCAGTTCGGTCATCTGTTCCGGCGACACGACAACATCGGCCTTCACAAAACGGACATAACCCTCTTTGGTGAACACCAGGGTATAGGTTCCCGGCTTGATTTGATACAGGACATAATTCCCTTCCTCGGAACCGTTGACGCGTTGCCCCGTTTCGACGATGGAAACCTGCACGCCGGCCAGCGGGAGGTCGAAATCCTTGTCATAGACCATGCCCCGAATGCCGCCCGATTGCGCGTCCAAGGAGGTCTCGGCCGCCATCGCTGCCACCCCCAAAACCGCGCTGAGCCATCCCAACCAACAGATCGACTTCCATGTCACCATGGCGCTCCCAGCCCATCGAAAATCTGACGAAGCCGTTTCCAGAGTTCGGCGTCGGGTTCGACTCCGTTCATCGCCATCGAAACACAGATGGCCGACATATCCTCGGCCCTCGGCCGGGAGTTGGGATTCTCCACGCCCTCTTCGACGGCCCGTTTGTACAGGGAGATTGCCCCGGGCGTATCGCCCATGGCCTGATAGGATTCGGCCACCTTTCGCAGGGCCGTGGCGCGGTAAATGTCGGCGATCAGATAACGATTGGCGTCATAGAAAACCAGGGTCTCGTCGCGCTCGGCTTTGGCCGTTTGGGGGTCCCCGGCCCGGAACCGAAGCACGGCCAGTTTGGCCGTCAGGGCCGCGCGGTGTTCCGGACGCCACTGGGCGGCGCTCAATAATTCCCGGGCCAGGGCGTGAAATTCCATCGCCCGGGCCGAATCGGCATGACGCAGGGCCGTATCCCCCAGTTCCAGGAAATAATTGACCCGCGGCACGGCCGGCAAGGCGGGCAAGAGGGCCTTGATCTTGTCGTCTAATTTTTGCCGCCGGGCAGGTTCGGTATAATACCGATCCAGAAGAATTGAATAAACCCCCAGGGCATTTTGAATGGCGTCGAACTGGCCGGTGCCGATATACCGGTCCAGCGCGGCCATCTGGTCGTCAAACGATCCCGGTTCGCCCCGCATGGACTGGACCTCGGCCATCTTGCCGGATGCGAATGTTTCCAGGCCGATCTCCATCGCCTCGGCCTGCTCCTTGTCCCCCATCCACGCATAGGTTTGCGCAATCCGGGCCTTGATTTGATCCGTTCGCCATTTCTCGATGTCCTCGGATCCGGCGATCTGGGCGGCCGACTGGAGGTAGTGGCGGGACTCCTCAAAGACGCCCAATCGGGCCGCATAAAAAGCCAGATCCGCATAGCCAAGGCCCCGCCGCCAATCCTGGATTTGTTCGATATACCCCAGGGCCCGTTGCGGCTGATCGAGTTTCAGGCAGGCACCCGCCACCGCCTCCTGGGTTCGGCAACGGTCCTTGATATGAGGATTGACGGGAATCGCCGTGGCCGTCTGGAAGGCCAGTTCCAGCAATTGCGTCCGGTACGGGGCTAGCGATTGATCGGAAAGCGAACGGGGCGCATCCGGAGGATCGTTGGCGGGCGATTCTTCGGTTCTCTTGCCGCAACCGCAAATCCACAGAACCAGCAAAGGACTCCCAATCAGCAGAGCATACAATCGGATGTGTGTTCGAATGTTTTTCATGGCTAATTCATACCCACCTTTTCTTTTTCTTATGATCCGTTAGAGTCGCGTTTGCGGTCGGAGATGGCTTCGGCCTTCGATCCCCACGATCCGCCCCAGGTTCCGACGATCCCTGCCGGGTGAACGGTTCATAATCGCGATTATCATCGTCGCGGTCGGGTTCCGTTTCGGTGATTCGGATTCCTTATCGCGGCATACCCTATCGCGCCACTGTGAGGATATGATGAAGATCGTGCGAAAAGATGATTGGAGTTTGGTTTCCGATTCGATCGGTTTTTTGTGAATCGTACAGGTACGGACTTCTCCAGGGGCCCAACCGACCCGGAGATGGGCAAAAAAATCTGATGGTCGGACGGAAAGTTCCGACCATCAGATTGTGATCATTACCCTCCGGCGGAGCGAGAAACCGACCCTGCCGGAACGCAACGATTATTGTACTTTTAGCCAGTTATTACTGAGGATGGTGAAGTCCGCGAGATCCACAACACCGTCACCGTTCACATCGCCGTTTCCGGGTTGATTCATCGAGGTGTCAGTCATGCCGTAGGCATACTCAGCCGTCCAGCCCTCCAGCCAGTTGTAGTAGGGGCTGAACGCGCCGCGGTACGGAGCCGGAGTGAAGAAACCGTCGGCCGGGGCCTTGGCATAGCTGTGCACCGCCGCATTGGCCGCACACGGATTGATATGCGTGACAGGCAACATGGTAATTTTGCCGCCCTGCAGAGAAACCGGGGCGCCCCGCGTAAGGGATTGGATCGGCATATTGTCGTCCGCCGAAGCGGCGTTAAAGGGAGCCACAACATTGTGCTGACTGGGATCCATGACGCCTACAGCCGTTGCCGTATCGTAGGCGGTGGCAAAGAAGTTGCGGAAAAAGACGCTGTCCGAGACCTCGCTGAGCTTGCCGGAGGTCTGGGCGGTATAGAGAACGGCCGGATCATTGAAAGCGCCGGGCGTCCATGTGCCGGCGTTGACCGGGGAGGTATAGGTGTAATCCGTCGCCCAGGTTTCAGCCCAGGTCAGGGTCCCATTGTACCCGTAGCCATTGGCGCCGTCGCCGTCTTTGTTGTCGTTCTTGACCAGCATTTCGCCCAAATCCATGAAAATGCAATTGCGATATTGGACGCGAGCGTTATCGCGGTAGGCCATTCCCTGGTCGCCCGAGATCGGCTGTCCGATGGCGGTCCAATTGTAGATCGTCGTCGTGGTGACCGGCTGGGCGTCCGAATCCTCGGCGCCGTCGATCTCAAAGCAATTGTCGCCGACCCCCGAACCCTGTGCGGCATCAGCGCTGTAACCCTGAACGCTCAGACCGAACTGGGCTTTGCCGCGCCAGCCCTCATCCACGTCAAAGTTATCGTCGCCGATATTCCAGATATTCAGGTACTTCAGATTGACGGTGCCGCCCCAGATCTCGATCCCGTCGTCCACATTGTTCAGGATATCAATATGATGAATGTCGGTTTCGCGGCCGATTGCGCCCAGCGACAGACCATTGAGCTCATTGCCCAACCCGATCACTCTCCCGCCGTGNNCATTGTCGCCGCCGTACATCACCTTGGGATCGCCCGGAAAATCGGCGGTCAAACCTTCCATCTGCTTTTCATTCAATCCGGTGGGCTCCTTGGTATTGTTCCCAACCTGCTGGCCTCCGAAATGAGACGCCGAAATCAAACCATCGCCCATAACGGTCAGGTTGCCCCACTCATTGCACCCGACATGCCAATGCTTCAGGTCGTCCCTCGTGGAGGTCATAATCACCGGCTTGTCCTTGGTGCCGTTGACATAGATCTTGGCCCCGCGACAAACAGCCAAGCTGCCGCCAATATCCGCGGTGCTCTGGCACAGCGTGCCGGCCTCGATCGTCAGCGTCGCGCCTGGCAGGACATACACCTGCTTTTGCAAATTGTACACATTGTCCGCCGTCCAGGTTTGCGAGGTGGCAATGTTCTCCGTCACCAGAATTTCCGCCGCATTCGCGGCCCCGAGGATGGCCAAACTCGCCATCGCGATCCAGATTCCAATCTTCTTCATACGACCGATCCTTTCATCTTTTCATTCTTGGGTATTTGAAACATCAGGCGACACACCCAACATCCAATACCCTCCTCATTGAATTTCTTTTCATTCCAGAATACTGTGCTCTTCTCTGCTATTGATTTGCGATTCCAGCCCAAGTTGTAGGATTGCCTTTTGTCAGGTATATTTCACAACATCTCTGTTTGGGACTGATTGAGCTGTTATTAGAA
>PMBP01000039.1 GCA_003152975.1 Phycisphaerales bacterium
AAAACATGCTCTGTCTGGCGCGGCTGATGATCGAGGCGGCCTTGCAACGTCAAGAAAGCCGCGGGGCGCACGTCCGCACCGACTTTCCCAACACCGATGATGCGCATTGGAACCGGCATATTACTTTCTGCGCTCCTGAAGGAACCTAAACTTCGAGTGATTATTCCCAGTGATATAGGACCACAACTATGAATGTTAAAGCATCCTTAATAACTCTGTTACTTCTTCTATGGTCGACTGGATCGGCATTTGGGCAGGGCATCCAGTACGTCATTCACATCAGCGTGGATGGCGGCGGATCGAGTTACATACAATCTCTCATCAACGACAACGCTCTGCCGAATTTCAATCGGTTGGTAACCGGCGGGGCCTGGACCTTCAATGCCCGTGACGATTATGACTATACTGTCACTCTGCCTAACCATGTCACTCAGGTTACGGGCCGGGGAGTGGAAGGCGTCGATGGACACAACTGGACAGATAATGGCGATCCTGCAGCCGGTCAAACCATTCATAGCAACAAAGGCTCGTATGTGGCCGGTGTTTTCGATGTGGCACACGACAACGGCTTGAGGACCGGCATGTACGCCAGCAAGACCAAGTTCAGCCTGTTCGACACTTCTTATAAAGCCGTCAATGGCGCGATCGATTTAACCGGCGTGGACAATGGCCGCGGCAAACTCGACAGCTACGTCTGTGACGAAAACACATCTACACTGACCGATAGTTTTATAACCGCCATGAAATCCGATCCGTTCAATTATGTTTTCGTACATTATGCCGATCCGGATGCGGCCGGACACGATGGCGGCTGGGGAAGCGACGAGTACAACACCGCCATGATTGCGGTGGACGGCTACCTGGGCCGAATATTCGACATGGTCACATCGGACGCGGTTTTCAAGGGCAAGACGGCCATCGTGTTGACGGCCGATCACGGCGGAAAAGACTACGATCACTCAGACCCCACCGAACCGTTGGACTACACGATACCCTTTGGCGTTTGGGGTCCGGGCGTGACGGCCGGGGCGGATCTGTATGCCTTGAATAATACTTCCCGCTTGGATCCCGGCACGGACCGGCCGCCCTATAGCGATGCGGTGCAGCCGATCCGCAACGGCGATGCCCCAGACCTGGAACTGCAATTGTTGGTCCTTCCATCGGTGCCCGGATCCACAATAAACGTCGCACAGAACCTGGCGGTTCCGGAACCCTCCAGCGTCGGACTGCTGGTAATGGGACTTGCGAGTTTGTTGGCTTGCAGGCTATTTGCAGGCAGACAGAAGTGACAAAGAATTTGCTTTTCTTTGCTCCCAGGCAGAAGCATGGGAACGAGAGAAATTTTATCGACAATGAGATCCTTCGCTACGCTCAGGATGACGGCCGTTGTGCTCAGGATGACAGTGGGTGAACAATCATCCCACCAGCAGCACGACCAGGCGCTTGGGGCCGTGGACGCCGAGGATCAGGGTTTTTTCGATGTCGGAGGTGCGGCTGGGGCCGGTGACGATGACGAACTCGCCGCTGAGTTCCCGATCGGCGCAGCGCCGGGCTACGGTATCCCAAGCCGCTGGAAGGTGCTCGGCCAATTGATCGACCCGGGCGATTATCACGCAGGCCGGGGGCAGGTAGCTGAGCAAACGATCTTCGGCCGTGGGGCAGGTGATAAGCGAGGAGCCGGTGTCGGCCAAGAGGATATCGGCCGCCACAATGCTTGCCCCAAGGTCGGCCATTTCCACGGGTGGCCAATTCGGCTTGGGCCATTGGATGGTTTTGGGATCGAGCTGGTTAACGGCTTCGCAGCAGATGGGGCGGTACATTACTCCGATCGAGGTCCATTCGGCCGCTTTGACCAACTCGGCCAATTGCTTTTGGGCTTCGATCATTGTAGCGGAGCGGATAACTTCGCCGTGGACGGCTTTAAGTTCGCTCTCGAAGCGGTCGGCCAGCAGGGCCGTGTCGGCGTTTAGCCGCGGCCAGACCTCGGGCACGGGCGGGGCTTGGGTCGGCGGACCCTTGGACAGTTCTGTATGAATACGATGCAAAATGGCGTCTCGACTGGCTGTGGACATAATGGGCAGTGTTTCTCGCTCCCCTTCGGGTCGCGGCTAAACGAAGTTATGTATTTATGGCACAATTTCTCCCGGCACAAGTGCCGGGGCTATTGAAGGTCAATTAAAACATGTTGCGTAATATTTTCATTGAAGGCATATACTCCCGGAGCGACCATGCCGACCAACGCTGCGCGTCGGTGCCCGATGGTGCCCCCGGGGCTAAACTATTCCTTATTTTTTCGCCACCAGGTGCGGAATGGCGGGCCGGAGGGCTGGGGTAACTCGCGGCCGCGGGTCCAGGCGCCTAGTTTGCCCGGATGCCAGGGCAGAAACTTGGCCATGCGCACGCCCAGGCGCACGCCCCACATGGCCAGTTTGTAGCGGAGCGGGCCGGCCATAAACCAGGACCAAGTGAACCACATCATGCGTTCGCTAAAGGACTTCATGGGCGAGCGCTCGTTTACGGCCCGATGGCGGAGGTGCACGAGTTGGTGGGGGATGTCGATTTTGACCGGGCAGACTTCGGCGCATGCCCC
>PMBP01000222.1 GCA_003152975.1 Phycisphaerales bacterium
ACACCTCCGTTGGCGGATACTGCGCCCTCTGCGGATAACGCGCCAAGCCAAGATCCGCTCAAGGCAGCGCGGCCGAATATTCGGGGTGCCCAACAACAGGCGATGGAAGCCGGACGGCGAGCGGTCGAGGCCCAGCGGCGGGCGGGACAGTTGCAGACCCAGATTGGACGCTCGACGGGAATACGACGAGAAGAATTGGTGAATCTATTCCCCGCTCCGGCGGGATCGACGCAGGACTTGCTGATCCACTTTGAATTACAGTTGTCCGACGAACATGCGCCGGCGGCGACCGAGGCGATGGAGGCGATCATTGACCTCTTGGGCAATACCCTGCAGCGTGATTTCGAGCTGTACAAGGAGCGGATGGCCAAACGAGCCAATCTGATCCAAAAACAGGCCGCGGATGCGGAAGAACTGGTGCGGATGATACAGGCCCGACTGCAGGAACTGTCGCCCTCGAAGGAGTTAAACCGCTACCCGTTGATGGACGAGATCTCCAATTGCCGGGATCAGATCCGCAAGAACCAACTGGAAGACGAATTGAATCGGGCGATGGCCGATAATCTCAACCAGCAGATGGACGAGGCGAAAAAGAAGGCCGATATCCAAATGGCGGGAGATTCTGTGCTGAAGGATCTGGAAACGATGCTGGTGATTTCAAAGGAACGCGTCGATGCGGCCAAACAGCTTGTCGCATCCGGTCAGGCCAGCCAGAACGCCTTGCAGGATGCAATGGAAAAGCTTACGCGGGCCAACATCGAACTGGCGCAGCGGAGGGAGCAGATCGGGGTTTCGGCGGGGGCCGAACGGATCAACGAACTGCTCAAGCGGATGAGCGATATTTCCCTGCAAACGACCAGAAGCCGGATCCAGCTCGAACGGCTGAATCAACGGATCGCGGAAGCGGAGAAACAACTGGACAAGTCGGTGGACTATGAGATGCTGAGCATGCGGTTGGAGTTGGCCAAGGAAAAACTTCGCGAGTCTCTGCGACGGGCCGAATCCATGAAGGATAACCATCCTGAGCCGCCTCTGGTGACTCCGATTGGCGCCGATTAACCGCAAGGGGCGAAGGATTGTATCGTTGACAATTGACGAACGCGAAAATGATGACGGGTGGTTGAGTTGGGCCGCCCGTTTCTATTGGGAGCTATGCGTCAGCCGCCGCAGGCGGGCGTCCGGGGCTTCAAGAC
This sequence comes from Phycisphaerales bacterium, assembly GCA_003152975.1. Lineage (GTDB taxonomy): Bacteria > Planctomycetota > Phycisphaerae > Sedimentisphaerales > Anaerohalosphaeraceae > FEN-1350. The sequence continues at coordinate 1,194 of PMBP01000222.1, forward strand.
CGCCCAGGAGGATATAGAGCCGCAGGACCTCGCGGTCGTCCTCGTAGATGCCGCGATGAACCGTTGCGTTGCCGGCGACCTGGGCAAGCGTGTCGAAGGCGTACTGAATCGTCTCGGCCAGGCCCGGGATCTCGGCGAACTGGTTTTGTCCGCCGATGACCAGGCCGCCGATGACGCGGGCGGTGGACAGGTCAAATGATCCGGCCAGCAGCGACTGATCGAGCCGGCCGCGGATGGCCCGCGTGATGCAGTTGCGATCGTAGAGGTCGCGGATTTCCGTATAACCCATCACGGCGCAGCCGCCGGCCGTGAGGATACTGGAGTAGTCGGCCGGGTCAAATGCGGTGTATTCACTGGGTATCCAACTCTGGCGGTTGAAGGTGTCAAAAAGCTCGGCGATCCGTCGATTGATCGTGGGCCAGTAGGACTTAACTGTCAGATTCGACTGGCTCGGGCAGACACGGTCGTTGTCGATGATGACCAACGGCGAGATCTCGCCGCGATGGGCCATCAGGGTCAGTTCGCGGGCAACGATCGAGGCATTGCGGCCGACGACGCCCGATGCCGCTTCTCCGGCCGTCGGTAGGGTCATGATCACACCGACGCTCTTGCCGGTCCGTTGCAGGCCGATCTGGCGGACATAGGATCTGGCCAGCGAAACAAGCTCGACAACGCTGCCGCCGCCAGTGCCCCCGCCAGCGCCGAAGCACAGCATGACATGGTCGGTGTCGCCGCCAAAGGATTTGTGCATCCGCTCGAGGATCTTTTGCTGGTGGGATTCAACGGCGTGGCGGCCCAGGGCCATGTCCTTGCCGGCGCCTTCCTGGCCGATATCCAACAACATCTTGTGCGACGCGGGAAGCTCCAGCCGGTCGAGGTCGCGGCGGGTGGTGTTGACGGCCAGCGTCTTGCCGTAACCCAGCGATCGAAACGCCGCGAGGATCCGTCCGCCGCAGTGGCCGGAGCCCAGCCAGGCAAACCGGACCGAGCCGACCGCCGGACGGCGCCGACGCGATGGCACTGCGGGAGCCGATTCGAGGCCAACCGACTCCGGAGCGACCAACTCCTCCGGCCCGGTTACTACGGCCGATTTGGCTCCGCTATCCTGCAACAGCTTTTTGATCCGAGAGGGATTCATCACTCCATTATGTCGGATCATTTCGGACCCAAAATCAGAGAAAGCAAATTAAGGTGTCTGACACCTTTATTTTGGTTATCGGACATTGTTGGCTGGCGCAAAAAAACGGCCGGGGACGAATGACCATCTCCGGCCGGAATAATCAAAAATGCGATAGGTCCGCTCTACTTGGCGATCAGGTCCTCGATCCGTGCCGTCGGGAATTCCAGCCCGCCGAGGATCGTATAGACCCGCAGCGACTCGCGAGTATCCTCATAGATGCCGCGATGGATCGTGGCCTTGCCGGTGATCTCTGCCAGGACATCGAACGCGAAATTGATGTTGTCCTGCAGGTTGGGCGTGCTGCCCATCATCTGCTTGCCGCCGACCATCGTGCAGCCGGCGACCTTGGCCGTGGCCAGATTGAAACCATCGGCCAGCAGGGTCTTGGTCAGGTTCTGCCGCACGGCCTCCGAGAGGGCATAGCGATCCTGGTACTTGTCCACCTTGGTCAGGCCCATGATCGCACAGCCGCTGGACCGCAGGACGCTGTGATAGTCCACCGGGTCGAGCGTGGTGTAGGGCGAATTGAGGGCGCTGAGCCGGTTGAAGACATCAAACAGGCCCGCCACGGTATTGTTGATCGTCGGCCAGAAGGCCTTGACCGTCAGGCCGGGATACATCTTGCTGATCTTTTCATTGTCGATGATGATTAGCGGCGAAATCTGCCCTTCGGCCGCCAGCCGTCCCAGTTCCATCGCGACCTTGTAGGCGTTCTGGGCCACCTGCGGCGATGCGGCCTCGCCGACCGTCGGCAGGGTCATGATCGCCCCGACGGCCTTGTGCGGTTCGGCCTCGCCGATCGAACGGATGTAGGTCTTGGCCACATCGATCAGCTCCGATGCGCTGCCGCCGCCCGTGCCGCCGCCGGCGCCGAAACAGACCATCACATGATCCACCTCGGTCCCGAAGGTCTTGATCGCCAGGTGCAGGATGTCCTGCTTGGTTCGCATAACCGCCTCGCGGCCGCGCCCCATCTCCTTGCCGGCGCCTTTTTCCCCGATATCCATCAGGTACTTCTGGGCCTTGGGCAGTTCCAGAAGATCCAGGTCGTGGGAAGTTGTGTTGA
>PMBP01000228.1 GCA_003152975.1 Phycisphaerales bacterium
ACGCCTTTATCGGTGCAGAACCAGGCCTCGTTGGCACTGCGGCCCTTGACATTGTTGGTAAAGTCGCTGGGCAGACCGGTCTCGATCGAATAGTAGCCCCGCCAATGGCGGCCGTCGTAACGGGATTCGCCAAAGTAGGTGGACACCCAGAGGATGCCGTCGATATAGGTCACGCCGGTGGTGATGACATGGACCAGGCCGTCATCGCGGTAGAGGTCGATCTCCATCTCGCCGTCGGGGTCGAGGTAGGTCTTCCAGTTTTCGGTGGCGACATCGAACTCGAGGACACCCGATCCCCATACGGCCAGATGAACTTTGCCGTCGTTGTAGGAGGCGCCGTAGTTCCAGATTTCTTCCATGGGAGCGTTCTTCTCGGTGAAGATGGTCCATTCGTTGGAGACAATGTTATAGCGGCTGGCGCCGGCGGTGGTGGCGGCCCAGACATTGTCATTTTCGATGGCGATGCCATAGACGACATCGTTGACCAGTCCGCTGTTGAACTGGTGGAAGTGATCGAAGCGGCCGCCGCTGAACCGCGCCAGTCCGCCGCCAAAGAGACCCAGCCAGACATCGCCGGTCTTTTTGTGGACATCGATGGCGGTGACCACCTGCCAGGGCAGGCCGTCCTTCTGCTGCCAGGATTTGGTGACCTTACCGGTCTTTTTGTCGATGCAGGCCAGGCCGTCTTCGGTGCCGACCCAGACCCGCGGGCCGTCGGCCTTGACGGAGAAGATGTGGTCGTTGGGAAGGCCATCGGCCACGGTGAATTGTTTCCATTCCGTATAGACATAGGGAAGTTGTTCGGGTTCGGCGGCGGGCACCGATGCCGCCAGCAGAACCGGCACAACCATCAGAGGAATCCATCGTTTCATCACGACATTCTCCTTGCGGGAAGTCCTATAAGGTTTTGAGATACTCGATCAGGTCGTTGAGCTGATCCTTGGTCATGTCATTGGTGACGCCGTGTTGGTTGTATGGGTTATATCGGGTCCAGATTTCTTCCAGCGAATTGGCAATGCCGTTATGCAGATAGGGGGCCGAGTCGTAGATGTTGTTGAGGTGCGGCGTGTCGAACTTGCCCTGGCGGTCGGTCTTGTGCTGGGTGCCGACATCATGGACGCGGCGATCAGTATAGAGCGGCGGGAAGTGGCAGGTGGCGCAGCGGCCCAGGGCAGGGATTTCGCGGCCGTCGTTGGTGGTCGTCCGCTGAAAGATTTCTCTGCCGCGGCGCTGCGCGTCGGTGAGGGGCGCGCCGAGCGGGCGATAACGATTCGGAGGTCGGGGGATCGTGCAGATGTAGAGGTCCAGGGCGGAGAGCTGCTCGGGCGTGAACGGGGCCAGCCGCGTGAAGAATACGGCCAGCCGGGCTCCGCACTGGCGCTGTAAGCTGGGATTGGTGCCTTCCCACTTAAAGGGGGCGGTGTCGAGGATTCCGCGGAGCGTTCGGTTATCCACGGGGCTAATGCCGATGCCGTCGGCTTCGATATCATAAGTCAGCCCGTCAACATGGCCATCCGGGTGGCAGGAATGGCAGGAGAACTGGCGGCGGAAAGTGATCGAGGCGTTGTTGAACAATCGCTCGCCGAAACGGGCCTTGGTAATTTCGGTCGGACCGCCGAGGTCGATGCGACCGACGGCCTCGAGGGTCGCCAGATCGATGACGGTCAGCGAGTCGTCGAGGGTACAGGCGACGAAGGCCCATCGGCCGTCGGGCGTAATCAGGATGCCGCGGGGGTTGGTCTTTGTGACGATGTGCTTGATGATGAATTCGGTACTCTTGCCGAGATGATTGGGAATGATCGTTTCGCGGTCAAAGGCCGATGAGGATTTGAGCAGCTTCAACAGCTTGGCGATATCAACGACGGCGACACGGTCGGTGCTGGAGCTGGTCACCAGGGCCAGCTTGCCATCCGGTGTGACGGCCACATCGGCGGCATCGGGAAAGGATTGGTCCGGCTGATCCAGGAGGACCTGGTCGATGCGGCCGTCCTTCCAGACCAGGCCGATCCCGTTGGTGATGGTCCAGCCCTGCAACAGGCGGGTCATGGGCACCAGGTTCTTGGTGCGGTTGAGGGTGAAGATCGCAAAGTCGCCCGAGGGGTGCCAGGCGACGCCCTGCAGGAGGTTGGTGCCGACTGCGATGGGCCGATCCAGCACGGTGGCGCTCTGGGTATCAATGACGGTGATTTCGGATTTGGGGGGCGTGCGGAACGGCACGAACTGCGAAAGGTTGTTGGTCACGCAGATCCGCGAGCCATCGGGCGACAGGGACAGGGACCACGGGTTTCGGCCTGCGGCCAGCCGTTTGACTTCCGTGAGCGAGGCGGCGTCGATCACGCTGATGCTGTCGGAGGAGGTGTTGAGGATATAAAGGTATTTTCCCTCCGCATCGGTAAGAATTCCGTGCGGCTCGTCCCCGACAGCCAGCGTGGCGACAACCTTGCGCTGGGCGACATCGATCACCGAGACCGCATCCTCCAGGCGAGAAGTGACATACGCGAATTTCCCGTTGGGGCCAATGGCGATATCGTTGGGCTGGCGGCCGACGGGAATCTCGGCGACCTTCCGCTGCGAGGCGGCATCGACGACGATGACGGAGTCCGACGACTCGCAGGCGACGAATAGTCCTTTGCCATCGGGCAACAGGGCCATGTTGATGGGATTTTTGTAAATCGGCTCGGCAACAACCTTCGGCGGCGCTGTGGGGTGGGCGATATTCTGTTTGGCGGCCTCGAAGTCGAAGGGCTTGTCCTTCGAATCCGGATGGCATTGCACGCAGGTTTGGCGCGTGATGGTCCGAAGGCCTGCGGCCTTGGCGGCGGCTTTATCCCGCATGACCGCTTCGGTGGCGTATTTGCTGCCGGGGCCGTGGCAGGCCTCGCAACCGACGCCTTCGTACCGGGCCATCTCGTCGGTAACGCCCCCGGCGGGATCGCGCCAGAAAGTGGTATGGCACTGGAGGCACTGTGGGCTGTGCTGCGGCTCGTCGGTTAACTTGCTGGAGCGGGCGTGCTCGAAGCCCTTGTCGGTGCCGAGAACACCGTAGGCGTGGGCGTGGGCGCTCAAACGCCACTGGCTGAGCTGGTAGCCCATGGCCGGTTGTTTGTGGCATGCGCCGCAGGCGTTGGAGCCGATGTATTTGGGCTGATCGGCGCCGGCGGGCTTGGGCAACGGAAGCGGGGTATCGCTGGTGGCGGCATCCGGAGTCGGATGATTGACATACTGGATCGCCTTTTCCAGATCGAGCTGAGGCAGGTTGTGGACGGCGACATGCGAGCCCTTGACGGTATGGCAGTTGACACAGTCGTCAACAGTGGGAATCCGCAGGCCGGCGGCCATGGCCGCCTTGCGATTCTTCATGGTCTCGAGGTCCATGTACTCGCTGCCGGCGCCGTGGCATTTCTCGCACTGCACGCCGTCTTCGGTGTGGAAGGTGTCGTCCTTTTCCCAGTCCTCGGCCTCGGCGCCGGTAGCGTGACAGCCCAGGCACATCGGCGATTCCAGTGGCTCATCGGGGATGCCGCTGAGCTTGGCGATCTGTTTGGAACCCGGCCGAGAGAGGACGGCGTAGGCGGCGGCGTGTTTGGATACCAACCACTTGCTCATCTGGTGGCCCATCCCCGAGCCGTCATGACAGGAAGCGCAGACGCCGGCGCCGACATAGACGGGCATTTTCTTTTCGGTCTTGGCCGAGACGACCGAGGTCGCGAATATTGTCAGGATCAGTATTGGAAGGATTCTGGGCATATAATTCGTTCGAGGCCTCTATCGTTTCTGCCAGACGACCTTGAGGAACTGGTCGGCCTTGACATTGTCCATCGTGGTCACCGTCCGGTCGGGCCAGCGAATTTCGACGCGATCGGCCTTGTCGGCTTTGCCGAGGCCAAAGTGGCAGCGGGAATCCGACTGCGACAGATAGCCGGTGACCGGGATCATGTCCGCAATTTGTTTGAACGATCCGACGGTGACGGTGACTCGCGCGCCGAGGGCATCCGACTTACCGTTAGGCAACTTCGGGATAACGGTCAGCCAGTGGTTTTTGCCGCCCTCGTTGTGCAGGAGGCGGGCGCGATCGTTGAGATTGACAATAAGCAAATCCAGACTGCCGTCATTGTCAAAGTCGATCCAGGCCGCGCCGCGTCCGACAAATTTCTGGGAAAAGTAGGGACCGGATTGTTTGGCGACATCGACGAATTTTCCGGCGCCATCGTTTCGCAGCAGCACGGCCTCTTCCCGGTATTCGTGGTGGGCGTCGCCGTTGGCGACGAAGATGTCCAGCCAGCCGTCGTTGTCGTAGTCCAGCAACATGCCGCCCCAGCCAGTATATTGGCCGCACACCACGGCGATGCCGGTCTGCGCGGTGCGGTCTTCGAAGAAGTCGCCGCGGTTCATCAGCAGGCAATTGTAGCCCATGTCGGGAATGAAGACATCCAGCCGCCCGTCGCGATCCACATCGCCGATGGACGGGCCCATCGAGGAGACCCCCTGCCCGCCTTCGCCGAAGGCCAGGCCCAGGGCCAGTGCGTCGTTGACAAAGGTGCCGTTATGGAGGTTGCGGAAAAAGTCGTTCTCCATCGCGTCGTTGGCGACATAGATATCCAGATAGCCGTCATTGTCGAGATCGGCAACGGTTGCGCTCATGCCGCGACCGTCGGGATTGAAGACGCCCGCCTCTTTGGTGACATCGGTGAAGGTTCCGTCGCCGTTGTTGCGATAGAGGGCGTCGGGCTGGCCGTTGTAGCTCAGCGGGCCGGGGTATCCGGCGGCGGCGTAATACGATCGGAACTTGCCGCTGTCGTATTCGAGGTAGTTGCAGACATAGACATCGAGACGACCGTCGTTGTTGTAGTCGAACCACGGGGCCGACAGCGACCAGCGGGGATCGGCCAGACCGGACGACTGCGAAATGTCCGTGAAGGTGCCGTCGCCGTTGTTGCGGTAGAGGATATTGGGGCCGAAATTGCACACATACAGGTCGATGTCGCCGTCGCCGTCAAAATCCGCCGCCGAGCCGCCGCAACCATAGGACTCGCCGCCACCGACGCCGGCCTTTTCGGTGACATCGGTGAAGGTCCCGTCATGGTTGTTGTGGTAGAGGCGATTGGAGAGCTTGCCGCGAAGCGATCGCCCGCGGTTGTCGTTGACATCCTTGTTCCACCGGCCGCACAGAAAGTAGAGATCCTGCCACCCGTCGCCGTCATAGTCGAAGACGACCACGCCGGCGCCGGTACCCTCGACGATGTTGCTCAGGTCAAAGTCGCCAAAGCTGTGCTTGAATGTGATCCCCGCCGCATCCGTGACATCGGTGAAGACCGGCAGGTCCGCCGGTTCGGCGGCGGACGCCGCGCCCGCGCACAACATCCACAACACATTAACTATCGCATATCTCCTCATCGCTTCTCCCGGTTGTTTGTCTGGTCAATCCCATCCCACAACGCGCCCAGATCGATCCACTCGACGATGGTTCGTTTCTCTTCCGTGGTCAGCGCTGTCGCATTTTTCGGCGGCATGGGCGTAATCGTTCCGGTTTTGCTCACCTCATCCCAGGGCCTTGAGGTCTTGCGGCCGAGAATCTTCCAGACCAGCAGACTGGTTCGGGCCTGCTCGGCTGTAATGTATTTTCTATGTCCTGATTTACCTGAATCAGGAATCATCAAGGCGCGATAGGCCTGATTGTGTGGGCCTTGGTCTGCCGGAGCTTCGGCCATTTTCAACGACGGATGTTTGGCGGTATGACAGGTCACGCATTTGGCCGAGAGGATCGGCATCACATCGCGGTCAAAATCGACTGTCCGCCGTTCTTGCGGGGAAATGGCCAGCGGTGTCGATTTTCGGTTCAGGGCCTCGGCCAGGACATTCGGCGGCGTCAGTTCCGGGTCCTCGTGGCAGCCGATGCAGCCGCGTTGTTCGTGGTTCATCGCCCAGATCCAGCGGCAGGTCCGCAGGGCCAGGCCATCTTCGTCGAGCACCTGCAGTTCGATCGGGATCGTTGCGGGGATTTCGACATTGAACGAACCATCCTTCTCGATGTCGATCTCGCCGAGGATTCGCCGCTGGCCCCCCGGACTGGCCCCCCCTGCCGTCTCCGGCACAAGCCCCTCGACAATCCGGAGCTTTTTCGCCGTCGCCGGGGCCAGGCCTTGCGGGTCTTTGAGGTCGTTGATGGACACGCTTATGCAATATAACTTGCCCGTTTTGTCGTCTTCAGAGACCACGCTGCTGCGGCCGTCGGGCTCGCAGCGGGCAAGGATGGCCTTGGCCTGGATGCTGTGAAAGGCCGGATCATCAAAGACTTTCTCGTATTGCCCGGTTGCCGGATCCAGCCGGACCACGGCATGAGTATCCGACCCGTTTGTCGATCGGCGGGACACAAGGATCCGACCATCCGCAAGCGGTGATGGGCTGTGGAACAAACCATCGCCGGGCTTGGTCACAGGCCGGTACGAATACAGCGGCCGACGAATCGCCACGCTGCCCAGACTTCCGGAACCATCCCACGCCGGAGATTCCGATTCGACAAAGATCACGAGCTTTTGCGTCGAGCAGGCCATGTGCCGAAAACGGGCCGGGCCTGCCGGAGAGTAGAGGGCAAAATCCGTTCCGTCGAGATTGATTCCGAACAGATCGAATCGGGTTCGGGAATCGCGGCCGAGCCCCAGGCGCCGCTCGCTCGATAGCAGGAGCCGGCCATCATACGACATGGACGGATCGAGGCAACTGGCCGGCATATAGGTCAGCCGCCGAACCTCGGAGCCGTCGAGCTTACAGGAATAGAGAATGCGGGTCGGCGCCCGTCCGAATTCGTCGGCCTGATCCTGGGCAACCACGACAAAGGCCACCTGAAACCACGGCGCCGGCGAGTTCAGCGTAAACATCGCCGACTGGTAGCAGGGACTGCGGCAGTCGCCGAGATCGCGGGTGATCTGTCGCACCTCGGAGCCATCGGCGGCCATCTCGTAGATAGTCCACGGATCGGCGGCCGTCTTCTTGCCGGCAAAGAGGAAGTGCCGGGCATCGAAGGAAATATCGGGGTCGCAGGCGCTGTGAAAGTCGGAGGTCAGATTCCGGACGGAACCGTCGGGCATCAAAAGGATGATCCGGGCCCTGATATCGTAATCGGTGCGGTTCATCGTGCCGGATTGAGGGACAGAGGTTCCCTTTGCCGGCAGTTGCGTCAGAACGACCGGATGGTCCAATCGGACTTGGGCTTCCAGTTGGGAACCCGCAAGAAACAAAAAAAGACCCACCCAAAGGATTTTTGGGCAACAAAAACCCCTTACCATTCCCGATCTCCGTTTCCTGTT
>PMBP01000224.1 GCA_003152975.1 Phycisphaerales bacterium
GATGGGTCGAAAGATGGATTGGATGCCGGAGAAGATGGTCAGGGCGATCATCAGGGCGTAGGTGACCACGATGAACCAGTCGCCCCATTCGGCGCTGACGAAGGCCCAGCCGACCATGATCGTGCCGATGGCGAAGGACTGCACGAACATCTTGAGTTTGCCGTAGAGGACGGCGCCGAAGGCCACGCCGCGGGATTCGGCCATGTGGCGGCGGACGGTGACGCCCACCTCCCGCAGGATCAATATCGCGGCCGTGCCCCAGCGGACGGCGTCGCCGAAGGCCGGACCCCAGTTGTGCGGGGCCGCGACGAGATTGGCCAGCGCGGGCTGACCCACCCAGGCGAAACACACAAACGCCCCACAGACGAGCACCTTGTCGGCCAGCGGATCGACCACGCGGCCGAATTTGCTGGTCACGCCGTAATGGCGGGCGATGGGCCCGTCGAGGATGTCGGTGACGCCGGCGACGACGAACAGCACAAACGCTGTCATCAGAAACGCCACGGGCTTGTCTTGGTCAAACTGCGGCGCATAGACGATCATCGCCAGGAATACCAGCGTCAGGATCACCCGCAGCACCGTCAGGGCGTTGGGGATCCAGCGGACCCACTTGACGTTTTCAATGTTCAATGTTCAATCTTCGATTGGGCCTCACGCAAAGGCGCCAAATTCCAATTTCGCTTTACGGCAATTGATACCAGAATTCATCCGATGGATCAAGACGAAACCGGATCGACAATCAAATCGTACTCGTGACTTTCGGCCACCGTAACGCCAACGAACTGGCCGGGGTGAGCCGAGCCGCCGCGGATCAGGCACACGCCATCGATCTCGGGCGCCTGGCCGTAAAAGCGGCCCATGGCCGAACCGTCGGGCTTGACTTCATCGACCAGACAATCGAGCCGAAGGCCAATTCGCTTGCGGGCAAGGTCAAACGCGATCTTCTGCTGGGCGAGCATGATCTGTTCCTGCCGCCGCTGCTTGGTCGCCGAATCGACCTGCCGATCCATCCGCGCCGCGGCGGTGCCCTCTTCCGAATAATACACAAAGCACCCCATCGCATCGAAACGGGCCCACTGGACAAATTCCAGCAGCTCGCTAAATTCGCTATCGCCTTCGCCGGGCAGCCCAACGATCAGCGTGGTCCGCAAAATCACATCGGGCATTGCCGTGCGAAGCCGCTCGATGAGGGCATTCGTTTTCTCGCGGCGGTCGCTGCGGCGCATCGCGCGGAGAATGCCGTCGTTGATGTGCTGGAGAGGCATGTCGATATAGTGGACAATCTTTGGAAGTTCAGCGATGGTCTCGATGAGCGTATCGGAGATCCCCGTCGGATACAGGTACATCAGGCGGATCCATCGCGGGCCGTCGATGGCGTGCAGGTCTTCGAGCAGGCCCGGAAGACCGTCTTTGATTCCCAGGTCGCGGCCCCACGAGGTGCTGTCCTGCGCGATGAGGATTAGTTCCCGGACGCCGTTGGCGGCCAGCTCTTTGGCCTCGGCGACGATCTCGGCCTTTCGCTTGCTGTGGAAGCGGCCGCGAATCGACGGGATCGTGCAGAACGAACAGCGGCGGTTGCAGCCCTCGCTGATCCGCAGGTAGGCGCTGTGGCCGGCGCCGATGAGCAATCGCCCGCGGTCTTTGGCAACCGAGCCGGACTTGCGACCCAGGTACACGGCCGGCTGTTCGGTCTCCCGCCCCTCCGCGGCCTTGGCGACGATCGCGGCGATCTTATCCCGCTCTCCAAGACCCACAATAGCATCAATCCCCTCCGCTTCCTTTCCCAGCTCGGCCCCCATCCGCTGCGACAGGCACCCCGCCACCACCACCCGCCCCACCCGCCCGCGGCCCTTGGCCACCAGCGCCTTGCGAATCACCTCCAGGGCCTCTTCTTTGGCGGGCTGAATAAATCCGCAGGTGTTGATGACCAGCACATCGACGCCCTCTTCGTCGCCGGTCACCACGCATCCGGCCTGGCCCAGCAGGCCGAGCATCTTTTCGCTATCGACCTGATTTTTCGGACAACCCAGACTGACAAAGCCAACTTTTAATCCTGCTGCTTCACGAGGATCCGGCTTCATGGCGCGACCATCCGTTGCGATGCTTCGATCAGGATCACTCGGTACCCTCCTTTGCCGCTTGCGACCGCACGGGCTTTAGCCCCTGGTCTGGCCGATCAACTCGCGCATCTCGGCGACCTGCTCGACGGTACGGATGATCTTGGAGGCGACGAGCTGTTTGGTAGATTCGAATCGAATCCACGGCCGTTTGCCGTTCTTGATGTGGACCTCGGCCCTCATCTGCCCGATGACCTCGGGCGTGTTGGCGATGACCATGTCGAGGTTCTTGGCGGCCATCTTTACTTCGGCCCGCTGACGCAGATCCTCGTCTTCGAGGACAAAGCCCACGAGAATTTGTTCTTCTTTGTGTTTGCCGGCCCAAGCCAGGATGTCAACGGTGGGCTTGCAGCGAATGACCAGTTCATCGTCCCCCTTGTGAAGCTTGGTCCGGGAGACCTTCGCGGGTGCGTAATCGGAAACCGCCGCGGCCATGATCAGGCAATCGCAGCGTTCGTACTGCTTCTTGACGGCCTCGAACATCTCGGCGGCGCTGACTACTGGGATCACCTTGACGCCGTGCGAGGGCTTCAGCTCCGTTGGCGCCGAGATCAGCGTCACCTCGTGCCACATCCGCTGGGCCACGCGGGCCAATGATACGCCCATCCGCCCGGAACTTCCGTTGGTGAGAAATCGAACGGGATCGATGGCCTCTCGGGTTCCGCCGGCCGTAATGAGAATACGCATTCGTTTCATAGCGAATCCTTTCTTCGTCCTCCCGGGGGCCATCCAAAGTTGATCGTCACGACCCGGCGCGAATCGCCCGAATCGCTTCCAGTATCTCCGCCGGTTCGGCCATGCGTCCCATTCCCTCGCGGCCGCAGGCCAGCCGCCCCGCCGCCGGACCCACCATTCGCCAGCCCCGGCAACGCAGCGTTTCGACATTCTGCTGGACGGCCGGGTTGGACCACATCCGATCATTCATCGCCGGAGCGACGATCGTGGGCTTCTCCCAGCCGGCGCACAGCGTGGTGCTCAGCAGATCGTCGCACAGGCCCATCGCCGCTTTGGCCAGGAGATTCGCCGTGGCCGGTGCGACCACGACCATCTGTGCCCGGTCGGCCAGAGTGACATGGCCGATGCGGTACTCCTGCGGCGCCGACCACAGACTGGTAAAGACCTCCCGGCCCGTCACCGCCTCGAAACTCTTGGGCGCGACAAGCTTGCAGGCGTTCTCGGTGAGAATACAATGCACCACCGCGCCGGCGCCGGTCAGCTTGCTGGCCAGGTCCACGGCCTTGTAGGCCGCGATCCCGCCGGTCACGCCGAGAATCAATTCGAGTCCCAGAAGGTCCGATTCCACAGGTTCGGTCCCGTTACAGCTTGGGCAGCTCGATGGGGTCGTGGGCCTCGAAATCCATCGAGATCTTGTCTTGCAGGATTTCGTCGATGACGATTTCCATTTGGGTCTTGCCTTCGGTGTCTTCGATCAACGGACGGCCGCCCTGCATCAGCTCCAGCAGCCGCTTCTGGATCAGGGCCGACAATTTGAATCGTCCGCCCATCTTGTTCATCGCCTCGGTACCCTTCAATGCTTCAATCATAATCATGCTCCACAATTTTGACCTATCGCTTCGACAACCTCTTGAATAGCTTTCTCTAGGTCGTCATTGACAATCATCTTCGTATAAAAAGTTTTGGCCTCGTCGATTTCCCGCTGGGCCGCGTCCAGCCGCCGCCGCAGGGTCTCAGCATCCTCGCCGCGGTTTCGGCCCTGAATTCGTTCGGCCAGCGCCGTCATGTTAGGCGGCAGGAGGAACAGCAGCAGCGCCTTGGGAAACAGCTTCCGCACCGCCCGGCCGCCCTGCACATCGATCTCGAGTATCACGGTCTTGCCCTCGGCAATCTGCTCCCGCACCGCGTCGGCGGGCGTGCCGTACAGGTTGCCGAAGACCTCGGCGTATTCCAGAAACTCGCCGCAGCGGATCTTGTCCTCGAACTGCTCGCGGCTCATAAACCAATAATCCTTGCCGTTGACTTCCCGCCGGCCCTGCGGCCGCGTCGTGGCCGAAACGCTCAACGACGCCCCGAGCCGCTCGACCAACCGGCGGCAAATCGTGCTCTTGCCCACGCCCGACGGACCGCTGAGAACGACCAGCGTGCCGGGAAGGTTGGTTCCGCCGACGGACCGGGTGGCACCCTCACTCGACATTCTGGACCTGCTCCTTGATCCGCTCGATGGCACACTTGATCTCGATCACCGCATGGCCGATCGTCGCGTCGGAGGCCTTGCTGCCAATGGTGTTGGCCTCGCGAAGCATTTCCTGGCTGATGAAATCCATTCGCCGCCCCGCGCTGCCATCACTGCGGCACTGCGCCTCGAACTGCACGATATGCGCTTCCAGCCGCGTCAACTCTTCCGAGATGTCGCACCGGTCGGCAAAGATCGCCACCTCCCGCGCTAGCAATTCTTCGTCCAGCCGCAGCGGCCCGCCCGATAGAAGTTCGTTGGCCCGCTTTTGCAGTTTTTCATGATACTCGCCGATCACCGTATCCTTGCGCTGCCGAATCTCGGCCAGGTGTTTGCGGATCACACCGCAGTTGCCCTGCATATCCTCAGCCAGCGTGCGGCCCTCGTCCAGCCGCCGCCGCTTCAGTTCCACCAGGGCCTCCTGCGTCAGTTCCATCACCATCCGGCGCATCCGTTCGACCCACTCGTCCTGCGGTTCGATCGGCTGTACCACGCCCGGCAGCGACAGCAATCCCGCCAGATCGATCTGGCAGGGAATCGCGCTGGACTTGCCGATGCCTTCCAGCCGCCGCAGGTAGGCCTGGATGACGCCCTCGTCGATGTCGAACAGGGCCGGGCCGGACAGGTTCTTCATATGCAGCGAATACCCGACCGTCCCGCGGGCGACCTGGTCGCGAAGAATCTTTTCCAGTTCGCCTTCCAGGAAGGCCGCCAGGTCCGGCAGCCGCAAATGCGACTTGTAGTAGCGGTTATTGACGGAGCGAATCTCGACGGTGAAGACCATGCCATCGGCTTCCCGGGACGCTTCGCCATAACCGGTCATACTGCTGATCATATCGCCGCTACCTTGTTCAAAAATTCCGAACGATCGATCACCGGTGAAGGACTCATCGATGTAAGACACACATTCCGCCGATCAGGATCCGACCGAACGATTCGCTTTAGTTCCCCGCGGGATTTGCTGGGGCCGTTGGGGCCGCCGGGGCCGGTTGAACCGGAGTCGCCGGAATCTCGACCGGGGTCGACGCCGCGGGCTGCGGAGCTGCGGCGCCATCGACTGCGCCCGTTGGAGCAGCGGCAGCGCCAGTCGCCGGCGTTGTCGTCGTGTCGCCTGCGCCCGGGGTCGCGGTGACGGGTGCCTTCGCCGGCGGATTCCGCAGATCGGTCGGTACCGAGGGACGATAGTACTTGACCAGGACCGCCCCCAGGGCCAGAAAGACTACCGCCAGAGAGATCGTCACCCAAGTCAGCACATCGCCGGTCTTGGTGCCCAGCAGACTGGATGCCCCCATGCCGCCAAAGGCCGAGCTGAGACCGCCGCCCTTGGCCTTCTGAATCAGCACGATCATCACCAACAGCAGCGCGATCGCGACCCACAATACCATCAACAGGTTCAGGACAATTCCAACCGCCAGCGGCAATGTAAACATGTTCATCCTCGTGATTCCCTGGTTCTATATTCTCGTAACGGCTCCGTGCGGGTTCCCGCACGGGCGACCCGGCCATCGCCGGGGTCGGTTCAGGCGATGGCCTTGACCATCGCCGCAAAATCTTCGACCTTCAAGCTGGCCCCGCCGATCAGCAGGCCATCGACATCTGGATTCTTCATCAGTTCGGCCGTGTTGGACGGCTTGGCCGAACCGCCGTATTGAACACGGATCGTGTCTGCGATCTTCGGCGAGTACATCGTGGCCAGCAGCCCCCGGATCATCGCGTGGACTTCCTGGGCCTGCTGGGCCGTGGCGGTGCGGCCGGTGCCGATCGCCCAGACCGGCTCATAGGCGACGA
>PMBP01000404.1 GCA_003152975.1 Phycisphaerales bacterium
GGAATTCGCCGCTGATTCACGACGGGGTAGTCATTGTCGGCGGCCGGGATTCGGCGGTCTATGCCTTCGACGCCGCAAGCGGTGCCCTTCGCTGGAAATCGCCTGTCGGCGGGCTGGTCCTGTCCAGCCCCGCGATGGATATACGAAAAGGCCGGGTCTATGTCGCCGCCGAGGACATGCGTGTCTATGCCCTCGATTTTCCCGGGGGCCAAGTCGCATGGATCAGCCCCAAACTCCCCGGTGCCAGTTTCCGCGGCTATTATCCCGTTGTCGCGCCCGACGGCTCGGTGATGGTGACGGTTACGCCCGTTTTGTCGCTGGACAGTTTCGAGCCGATCCTGCTGGATATGGTCAAGGAAATCTTCGGCGACTTCGCCTCCTGGCGGCACAACAAGGACGACAATAGCCGACTTCGCACGGCCAACTTCGAAAAGATGGCCGATCCGCGGACTTACGATGCCCAGCTCGACTTTATCCGTAAGCGACTCACCGATCAGCCCGCGTATCAAACCTTTTTCGTGCTCGACCCGGCGACCGGCAAGCCGAAGTTCGTTACGCCCATCATCTATGCCGAGAGCATGAACGGCACGCAGTCGCCGCCGCTGGTCACCTCCGACGGCAAGGTCATCGTCAAATACCAGGCTCTGCTCCGAAGCCGCTACGAACACTATTCGCCGTTCCTTAATGTCGGCTACCTCGATACTGCCACCGGCCGGATTACCCCGATCATGGACCAGTCGCGAATCTATGGCTGGCACGATAGCCTGTTGCTGGTGCAAGACGAAATGAGCCAGCTTGTCGCCGCCGGCCGCGTCCTGATCAACACCCACCAGGACAATGTCAATGCGATGGACCTGGATACGCTGCAAGGATACGGCGACCCCTTCTGCCGCAACATCCACGAACCCAAGGACGGTCAGGCCCTCGGCATTTGGGCGAAGGTCTTTCGCGGCGAGTCGATCCCCAACGGTCAGGAGTGGCTGGCCCGCGGAACGGCCGTCTATGGCGGCGGGTCGGTCATCGACACGCCCGTCACTGTCGCCGGTGACAGCTTCTATTTTCTGCCCACCCACGAACTGAGCAGCGGTTGCGCCCTCATGGCCTATCGCATGAAAGCCGGCGGCGATGCCGCAAAAGAAACGCCGGTGCTGAAGGCCGATCTGTCGGCCGACGAAATCAAAAAGATCGCGACCCTGCCCTGGGATTGGGATATCCTCAATACCCCGCGACTGGAAGGAATCTTCAAATCCCTGCCCGCACCAATCGAAGGAACACTGCAGCGTCCGCTCAGCAATCAGCAGATTCAAGCCCGCCTGGATGCGATCCCAGATTCTCAACTGGACGAGATGATCTGGCAGGTTCCTGATTGTTTATATCCGATGATGCATGAAATGGTCGATCTTCGAATCCGGCTCAACCGGCCCGTCGCGGAATTGATCGATTCGCCGTGGGCCCCGTGGGTTTTTCCCTCCGGCAAGCACCCACGACAGACCTATTGCTACTTCACCGAGCCGGCCGAACTGCTGGAGGTCTTGGCGGGGGGCTACTGGCTTCTCAACGACGATCTGCGATCCCGTGTCCGCGACTTTGTCGCCGCTCTGCGCAAAGATAACGGTCCGCTGTCCGGCCCGGTGGGCCAGAAACGATTCCCCGACTCCGGGTCGGTGCGCTCGTACTACGATCTACCCCCGGTCGATCTGCTGATGCTACAGGACGATCAATCCCGCAGCGACCTGGCCCGCCTGAATTCCGCCTGGCTCTGGGCCGATCGCACCGGGGACTTTGAATCCCTTCGTTCGTATTGGCCGGAGATCCGGAAATGGATCGAATCCGGCGTCGACGACAAGACCATCGATTGCGGCAACGGCCGGATTTCCGGCCTGATCGCCTACTGCCGTCTGGCCCGCCACTTTGCTGACTCCCAAGCCGAGGCCAATGGCCTTCGTGTCACCCGCCAGGCGATGCGCGACCGTCTGGCGTATGAGTTTGCCCACCCCAAAGGCGGCCTGATCCTGCCGGCCCCGACCGGCCGCAGCGTCTATGCACGCTGGAGGAACCTGTCGCCCGAAGTCGGCCGCCTGCTGGCAACCTTCGCCGGCGATATCCAGAAAGACCTGATGGCTACTTATGTTGACTACCATCGCCCCACATGGTACCTCGCTTGGAATGTCGAGACCCTCTGGCGGAACGAGTCGCCCTTCGACTTGCCGACCTCATCGATGGAAATCTTCTCCGCCCGCGAGTGGATCCTAAATCATAAATCTTCATTGCTTATGCGGAATATCGACATCGCATGGTGCAACGCCGACTTGTTCTACATCCGCAAACTGGCCCTGGCCTATGAATCCTTTGGCACACGGTCGTGGCGGAATCCCGAATAGACCCGATGCCCATACGACTCCATTTACTTCGGCGGCCCATTCGGATACAATCCCGCCCATGCGCCTGAAACTGATCGTCTGTAAGGTTCTGCAGAAGGAAAGCTACTTTTGTGCCGCCCGGTCCCGCAATACGGTGGATATCCACCTGATGCCGCAGGGCCTGCACAACGAGCCGGACAAGCTCCGCACCCAACTCATCGAGGCCGTCAAGTCCGTCCGCGACATCCAGGACCGCCCCTACGATGCCCTCCTGCTCGGCTACGGCCTGTGCAGCAACGGCATTGTCGGCGTCTCGGCCTCGATCCCCGTCATCGCCCCGCGCGGCCACGACTGCATCACGCTGCTGCTGGGCTCGCGCAAACGCTACCAGGACTACTTCGACTCCCACCGCGGCGTCTATTGGTACAGCCCCGGCTGGATCGAGGATGGCAAGCAGCCCAGCCAGGAACGCTTCGAGGAAACCCTCCGCGAGTACACCGAAAAATACGGCGCCGACAACGCCGCCTACCTCATGGAGATGCAGGAGGGCTGGATGAAGGAGTACTCCTGGGCGACCTATATCGATTGGGACCTGCCCGGCTCCGACGAGTACAAAAAATACACCCGCCGCTGCGCCGAGTTCCTCAAGTGGAACTACGACGAGGTTCCCGGCGACCCCGGCCTGATGCAGCGAATGCTCGACGGCCGATGGGATTCCGGCGAATTCCTCATCGTTCCCCCCGGACAATCCATCGCCCAGGACCTCACCAATCCCGGCATCATCTGCTGCAAGGATTGTCAGGCATGACCTGGACCGAAATGGTCACCGTTTTTCTGATCGCCGTTGGTCTGGCGATGGACGCATTCTCAATCTCCGTCGCTTCCGGGGGCATCTACCGTCACTTGCACCTGCGGCACGGCCTGCGGATGGCCGCCTTCTTCGGCCTGTTTCAGGCGGGGATGCCGATCCTCGGTTTTCTGGCAGGAAAATCACTTGAATCCACCATCCTGGGCTACGACCACTGGATCGCCTTCGGCCTGCTGTCGATCATCGGCGGCAAAATGCTCTTGGAGGCCTTCAAGATCAAAGAGGTCGAATCCAGACCCAACGATCCCACAAATCTGACGGTGGTGTTTACCCTCAGCGTGGCCACCAGCATCGACGCTCTGGCCGTGGGCGTGACCCTCTCGCTGATCACCGAACATGTCTATACCGCCGCAGCGGTCATCGGTGTCATCACCTTCCTGATCTCCTGGATCGGATGGTGGATCGGCCAGAAAATCGGAAGCTTCTTCGAGAACAAGCTGGAGATTGTCGCGGGTCTTGTCGTCATCGGTATCGGCATCAAGATCCTGCTGGAACACCTGCTTAAGGCACGATAATCCCACCGCCGAAAGAGGGAATGCCAACGAGATTTATTTTTCCCCCAGCCACGAATGCCCGATCGTCACATCAACTTTAATCGGCACCTCGAACCGGATGGCGCTCGCCATCTCCTCGGCGATCCATTTACCGTGTTCCTCGGCCCCGGCCGCCGGCAACTCGAAGACCAGTTCGTCGTGCACCTGCAGGATCATCCGGATCGGCAACTTTTCCCGATCGATTCGCCGCTGGATGTTGATCATCGCCACCTTGATCAGGTCCGCCGCCGAGCCCTGGATGATCGTGTTGATCGCCAGGCGCTGGCCCTGGCTGCGGACATTAAAGTTCTTGCTATTGAGGCCCGCGATCGGCCGCCGCCGCCCCAGCATCGTCTCGGCGAAACCGGCCTGCTTGACTTGCTCGATCGAACGGTCCATAAACGCCCGGATCGATCCGTAGCGGGCGAAGTAGTCCTCGATAAACTTCTTGGCCTCGGCCTGGCTCATCCCCGTCGTCCGCGAAAGGCCGAACGCCCCCTGGCCGTAAATGATCCCGAAGTTGACCGCCTTGGCCCGCGACCGCATCTCGCCGCTGACCAGTTCCGGCCGCACGCCATAGACCTGCGCCGCCACAAACCGGTGGATGTCCTGATCCTCCGCGAAGGCCTTTCGCAGCGCCGGGTCGGCTGAAAAATGCGCCAGCAGCCGCAGCTCGATNNAGGTTCGGGTCGCTGGAACTGAGCCGCCCGGTCACCGTCACTGTCTGATTGAACGAGGCATGGATCCGCCCCGTCCTCGGATTGATAATCTGCCCCAGCTTGTCTAAGTAAGTGTTCTTGAGCTTGACGAGCTGGCGGTACTGCAGGATCAACACGACGACCGGGTGCTCGTCCTGCAGTTCCTCCAGCACCTCCGCATCTGTGCTCCGCATAGTCTTGCCGGACCGCACGGACTTGAGCCCGAGTCGGTCGAACAGCACCTCGCCGAGCTGCTTGGTCGAGTCGATGTTGAAAGTCGTCCCCGCCTCCTTATAGATTGCATCGACGAGATTGTCGATCTCCTGATCGACGACCGCCCCGAGTTTCCGCAGCCGTCCGGCCTCGACGAACACGCCGTTTTGTTCCAGCCCCGCCAGCACCTCCATCAACGGCATCTCGACCTTCTCAAAGAGCTCCCGGATTTTCGGCAGCTCGGCCAGTCGCGGCGACAGGTATTCGTACAGCCGCCAGGTGATATCGGCGTCCTCGGCCGCATAATCCGTCGCCGCCGCTGTATCGACCATGTCGAAGGTCAGTTGATTTTTTCCCTTGCCGATCAGACTGGACAGCGGGATCGTCTCGTAACCGAGGTAATCGCGGGCCGTCGAGTCCATCGAGTGGCTCATCCGATCCGCCGACAGACAATACGACGCGACCATCGTATCGAACGCGATCCCCGCAACGGGCATCCCCGCGTTGCCCAGCACAATCAGGTCATACTTGATATTCTGCCCCACCTTTTGAATCTTTTCATCCGCCAGGATCGGCCCGATCAGCCGCCGCACCTCCGCCAAATCCAGATGCGTCTGCCCCAGCGGCGCCCGAATCGGCAGATAGTACCCCAATCTCGCCTGCCACGAAAAACTCATCCCCACCAGTTCCGCCCGCATCGGGTCCGTCGAGGTCGTCTCGGTATCCACCGAAATCAGCGTGTGTCGTTTCAATTCCGCCGCCAGTTTCTTCAGCGATTCGGCCGTATCGACGCAATGATAGGTCTTGTCGTTCGTCGCGGCCGATGTCATCGCCTTCGATGCCGCGGCCGGTTGTGTTTCCGCCCCCATACCCGAAAACAAATCGCCCTGTCCCTTGGCCGGTGCCTGCCCCGCGGGAATCGCCACCCGCGTCAGCCCCAGCGAGCCGATCAACCGCGTGAAATCCAGCTCCGAAAAGATCCGCCCCAGGATTTCCTTGTCCGGCTCCTTGACGGCAAACGCCTTCTCGTCGATCCGCACCGGCGCCGCGCGGTCGATGATGATCAGCTTGTGGCTCAGCTCAAGAATCGCCCGGGAGTTCCGCAGGTTCTCGCCGCGCTTGCCGCCGATCGCGTCGACATTCGCCATCAGGTTCTCCAGCGACCCGTATTCCCGAATCCACGCGATCGCCGTTTTGGGCCCGACATCCGCCACGCCCGGCACATTGTCCGCCGCGTCGCCCTGCAGAGCCAGCACATCCACAAACTGCCCCGGCTCCAGCCCCGTCTCGGCCTTCAGCGTCTCCGGCGTGGTCACCTGCCCCGACTTCAAATCGAACAGCGAGACATGCTCGTCCAGGAGTTGCAGCATGTCCTTGTCCTTCGAGCAAATCCGGCAGTCGATTCCCTGCCGCGATGCCTCGGTCGCCAGCGTCCCGATCACATCGTCGGCCTCGAACCCCTCCACCCGCACGATCGGGATCCGCATCGCCCCGAGAATCTGCTCGATCCGCCGGATCTGTGCCGGCATGTCCTCCGGCATCGGCGGCCGGTGCCCCTTGTACTCGGCGTACATATCCGACCGAAAGCTCTTGCCCTTGCAGTCCATCGCCACCACCAGCATGTCGGGCTTTTGCCGCTCCAGCAGCCCCAGAATCGCGGTTGTGAAGATGTAAGTCGCCTTCGTCGGTTCGCCCGCCGGACTGGTCAGCGGCCGCATCGGCGCATAGTACGCCGCATAAATATGCGCGTGCCCGTCGATAATATATAAGCTCTTTGCCATACCCCCACTATAGCCCCGCGGGAAGGGATTTTCAATGTTTTTGGCCCCAAATCGACCAAATCTTCCTTGATTTGGATGGCCTGTTTTTGGTATAATCATGCTGGTTGCTGCCGGAGAATGGCAGTATAGCATTGGTATCGATTATACGATGGGTTTAATTCCCAAGAGGGTGGTATGAAAAGTATCATTTGCGAACATGTGTTCTTGTTGATTGGGTGTTTGTTTGCGCCCACTCTTTTCGCGGCGGGGAGCTACGGCGGGGGTACCGGTACTGCCGCCGATCCCTATCGTATCTGGACATATCAGGATATGAACAGTATTGGCGACTATTCGGCTGATTGGAACAAATGTTTTATTCTGATGGCCGATATTGACATGTCCCTGGTCACCGGAACGCAATACAAAATCATTGGCAATTTCAGGGGGACCTTTGACGGGAATGGGTTTGCGATTCAAAACCTGAGCTTTTCGTCAGATGCGGCCAAGACCTATGTGGGTTTATTCGACTCGGCGACCAACGCCATTATCAAAAATCTGGGGATTGTCAATCTCAATCTATCCGTAAACGCCAAGTATGTCGGCGGTCTTGCGGGACTGGTGAATAACTGCACGATCACGAATTGCTATTGCATCGGAACGATTTCCGATTCCTATAGTGCAAACGAACTGAATGTCGGAATGCTGGTGGGACACCAGAATAATGGCAAGATTGCCGATTGCTTCAGCGCGGGAAGTGTCACTGCGACTATGACTTCAACCTCGTATTACTGGAATACCTATGCCGGCGGCTTGGTGGGGCAGCAATATATCGGCACGATCACGAATTGCCACAGCCATGCCTCCGTTACGGCCACCTCCCTGCAGGAAAGAGCGTACGCGGGAGGGTTGGTTGGATATCAGCCGATCAATATCTGCAATATTGTCGATTCCTACAGCACCGGAGACGTCAGCGCCATCAACAGTCCCAAGTCGTATGCGGGCGGATTGGTGGGTTGCCGCGACGCGATGACAAACAGCTTGACCAATGGCTGCTTCAGCACAGGAACGGTTACGGCCTCCTCGACCTCGAATTATGCGTATGCCGGCGGATTGATCGGCTACCTCGGCGCTCCGATCACCAACTGTTACGCCACCGGAGCGGTTCACTCTTCGGGGCGGTTTACCTTTACCGGCGGCCTGCTCGGATATGCCAAGCTTGCGACCGTGACCCAATGCTCCAGCTCCGGACCTCTGGATGCGTCGGCGACGACGGATGCCAATTCCGGCGGACTGGTGGGATATAGCGAAGAATCAACCTTCAGCCAATGTTACAGCAAGGGAATGCTGAACACTTCGGCGGGAGTGACGGCCTATGTCGGTAGCTTGGCAGGGACTGCGTGGAATACCTCATTGACCCAATGCTACAGCGTCGGATTGCTGAAGGATATAGATGCTACGACGATCTATGCCGGTGGGGCGGTCGGGTACCGGCAAAATACAACCGCAAACGCCTGTTTCTGGGACACCGTTACGACCGGCTGGCCCAGGGCGTCCGACTATGCCGATCCCTATTCCAGTGGAATTACCGGCGGTGTTACTTCTGAATTGCAGACGGCTTTGACCTTTACCAATGCCGGGTGGGATTTTGAGGAGATGTGGGCTATCTGTGAAGGGACCAATTATCCGCGCCTGCTGTCGCAGATTCCCGCAGGGGATCTGGTCTGTCCCGATGGAGTTGGCGTGGAAGATCTGAACCTGCTGACGCTGAATTGGCTTTCGGATGATTGCGGCGCGTCGAATCAATTTTGCGGTGGTGCGGATATCAATGCGTCCGGTGCGGTTGATTTGGCTGACTTTGCGGTGTTTGCGGGGCACTGGATGGAAGGAATTTGACAATGAAACAGGGCGACTGGCCTCCAGCCCATACGCGATATTGGGAGGCGCTAACAGAATGAACCTGTTGTGTTTGTCATTCCCGCAATAGCGGGAATCCAGATCATTCTGATGATGGAGGGTTTCATTGGAAAAGCAATTAAAACAAGTCGTATGGATATGGGGTTTTGTGCTTCTGGGATTGTTGGCGATACCTCTGGCCCAGGCCGAGCCCGATTCAGTTTCCCCGGACGGCCCTGCCCTGGACCGACTTCGCGAATCGACCGGCATCCGGCAATTCACCGTCCAGTCCCTCCAACCCACCGGCGGTGACGACACACTCACAATCCCCATGCAAATCGACGGTAAATCCTGTATGGCCGTACTGTATCCCCATTCCGTCCGATCACCGTCGTTTGCCGTCCGCGTGATCGATCGTGCCGGCGTGGCTCAGGACATCCCCGGACCTCCGATCACCAGTTTCCGCGGCAAAATCGAAGGCGACATTCAGGGCCGTATCATCGCCTCTGTTCGCGATGGCAAAATCGACGCCACCATCCAGATATCCGATACCCCTGACGGCCAGTGGGTCATCCGCCCCATCGAAGGCGTTGCGGGTTTCTCCGCCACCGACCACCTCATTTATCGCAGCATCGATGCTCCGAGTGAGCCCTCCTTGTGCGCCGTTCAAACAACGCCCCGCCCGGCCGACGAAATCCCCCCGCCCCCGGCGACCGAACCGCTCGATGTCCTGGTCTGCGAACTGGCCTGCGATGCGGATGTGGAATATTACACCTCCAACGGCAGCTCCATCGATGCGACGGTTGCCGATATCGAGT
>PMBP01000455.1 GCA_003152975.1 Phycisphaerales bacterium
TCTTCGACCTGATCGAGAAGTTCGCGGGGTACGGTTTCAACAAGAGCCATGCGGCGCGGTATTCGGTGGTGGCCTACCAGACCGCGTACCTGAAGGCGTATTATCCGGTGGAGTTCATGGCGGCGCTGCTGACCTATGAAATGGGCGATACCGACAAGGTCGTCGAGTACATCCAGGAATGCAAGGACATGGGGATCGCGGTCCTGCCGCCGGACATCAATGAGAGCTTCAGTGAATTTACGGTCTTGTATAACAAGAATGAGTCGGGTGACCCCAAGGGCGTGATCCGGTTCGGGATGACGGCGGTCAAAGGCGTGGGCAGCAAGGCCGTCGAGCAGATTAGCGCGGCGCGCCAGAAGGCCAAACGGTTCCGCAGTCTGTACCATTTCTGCGAGAGCGTCGATCTGCGGGTGGCCAACAAGCAGGTGGTCGAGGCGCTGATCAAGGCCGGGGCCTTCGACGCGATGGGCGGCAGCCGGGCCCAGATGATGGCCGGGCTGGAAAAGGCGATGCAGATCGGCTCGCGGATGCAAGAAGACCTGCACACCGGGCAGATGAACTTTTTCTCCGGCGTCGAGGTCGATGCCGAGCATGACCATGAGACGCTGCCGAAGGTCCAGCCGTGGACCGAGATGCAGATGCTGACCTACGAGAAAGAAGTGCTGGGATTTTTCGTGACTAAGAACCCGCTTAGCGAACACGCGACGGAGCTGGATGCGTATTCGAATACCAACACCAGCGAGCTGGTCCATCGCAAGGAGGGCGCTGAGGTGGTGGTCGGCGGCATGGTGACCAAGATCCGGCAGATGGTGACCAAGAAGGGCAAGACGGCCGGATCGAAGATGGCGGTCTTCGAGCTGCAGGACCTGCAGGGGCGATGCGAGGTGGTGGTGTTCCCCAAGACGCTCGAACAGCACGGATCGCTGCTGGCAGTCGATAAGATCCTGTTCGTCAAGGGGACGGTGGATACGCGGCGCGAGACGCCGAACATCGTATGCGATGAGCTGATTGCGCTGGAGCAGGTGCGGGAGAAGCTGGCGGCCCGGGTGACGGTGAATCTGAAGCGCGACGAGGTGACCGAGGAGCTGGTGACGCGGCTGCGAAACCTGTGCGGTCAGCACCGGGGCAAGAGCCCGCTGCAGGTGAGTTTGACGACGCAGGGCGGGTATCGGATCCGGGCGATTGCCGACCGCAGCTTGTGCGTGCAGCCGGATGCGGAATTCTGCGAGAAGCTCAAATCGATCGTCGGATGGGACCGGGTGGCGCTGGGGAGAAAATAATTATTTTCGATTTCCAATTTTCAATATTGTCAAACGGACAGATTTTCGGCGATTGGATACAGTGAATGAATGAGAGCGGATCATCGAAGGCCGATGAGGCGATCGAGATAAACGAAGGCGACCGGGTCGTGCCCCGTTCCGGCAAGGGGGCGATCTGGCCGATCGTGTGCGGCCGCTGGGCCGAGGTGACGATGATCGTGGTCCTCAACGCGGGGATGATGGTCTGGCTGCAGTACCTGGCCTGGGAAATGAGCCGGCAGGAGCGGTCCACCCTGGAAAAGCTTTCCAACGCGGCGGGTTTTTTTCTGGGGATGGGGACGATGGCCCTGGGGATCGTGACGCAGATGCTGCTGTTGGGTTTTCTGGCCTCGGTGGTGCACGAGGGGATGCGGCGGCAGGAGCCGACGACGCTGCTGTTGGCAGGGCGATACTTTTTCTGGAGATGGATACGGTTTTTATTCCTGGAGGCGGCGCTGCTTATCGGCGGGGCGGAGATCTGTTTTCAGATTCTCAACGCGACGGTCCTGCATGTTCAGGCGCTTAAGGATGTGCCGGAGTGGGCGAATCTGGTGATCGGTGCGGTGCCGGTAGTACTTGTGACCAAACTTGCACTGGTGGTTCCGGCGGAGATGATTGTCCGGAACCGGATGGTGTTTGCGTCGCTCCGGTCGATGGGCGAGATATCCCTGCTCTGGATGAAGGCGTTGGTGGCGGTTTATCTCGTGTTGCAGGGGGCCATGATCTGGATGGGGGGATGGATGTCGGAAGGGGGACAGGCCGACTGGACGAGTATTGCGACCTGGTCAGGGCGGGCGGCCTGGATGTCAATCGGGCAATTCATCGTGTTGCTGTGGGCGGTGCTGGAGGTTAAGGAGATCCGGCGGCCGCAGGTGGCGGCAATACCGACTGATGCGGCGAAAGGTGGGGCCGAATGAGCGTCGCGCTGGGTCGATTTGTGGTGCTGGATGGGCCGGATGGCTGCGGAAAGAGCACGCAAGTGCGGATGCTGGCCGAGTGGCTGCGCGGGCGAGGGCTGAGGATTGCGGCCTATCGCGACCCGGGGACGACGGCCGTCGGCGAGAAGATCCGTTCGATCCTGCTGGACTCGGCGGATCTGAAAATGGGGGCCAAGGTCGAGGCCCTGCTGTTCATGGCGGCGCGGGCCCAGTTGTGGCAAGAGCACATCGCGGCCGACCTGGCGGCGGGGACCTGGGTGGTGATGGATCGGTGGATCTCAAGCACCTGCGCCTATCAGGGATTTGCCGGAGGGTTTGGGATTGAGAAGGTCATTGGCCTGGGGCAGGATTGCCTGACGCGGGTGTGGCCGGACCTGACGATCGTACTCGATATCGATACCAAGACAGCGGCGGGGCGGATGGATCGGGCGCTGGATCGGATGGAGCAAAAGGGGCGGGAGTATCACGCGAAAGTGCGGGAGGGATTCCTTGCACTGGCCAGGATGCATCCGGAGCATTTGCGGGTGGTGAATGCAGCGCGATCGATTGATGAAGTACAGGCGGAAGTTCAGGGGATTGTGTCGAAATTGACTATTGATTATTGACTATTGAATGCTATATGCAGGCATGTATTATGTGTGCGAAATGGACAGTGAAACATGAGATCATGGGACAACTGCTCTGGTTCTTTTTCCCGTTATTGGCAGCAGTCGTCTCCATGATTTTCCCGTTATCATTTAATCACCCCTATTGGAGTATTGTGGGTTTCGTTGGAGTTGTCATCGTCGGAGGGGTGTATCTGTGGAAACGAAAACGGTAGGAATAATGGAACAATTGATATGAGTCTTCGGGATGTATTGTGTCAGGAACGGGCGATCGGGTCGCTGAGAAGAGCGGTCGAGGGTGGGCGTCTGGCGCATGCGTATATCTTCGCCGGCGAAGAGGGCGTCGGCAAGTTCACGACGGCGCGGGAGTTTGCCCGGATGCTGCTGTGCCACAATCTTGCGGGTTTGTTCGCGGCGCCGAAGGCGGCTGCGAAAAAGGCGGATAAGCCAAAACCGGCGAAGGGGTTGCTGTTTGAGGGAGATTCCAAGGAAACAAATGCCACTCCTGATACGGCGGCAAGGGCGACGGTCCCGCGCGACGGTTGCGGGCATTGCGAATCGTGCCGGTTGATTGATGCCGGGACGCATCCGGATTTTCAGGTGGTCTATAAGGAACTGCTGCCGTTTACGAAGGATCCGGCCAACAAGGACAAGAAAACGCCGGCGGATTTATCGATCGATGTGGTTCGGGAGTTTCTGATTGAGCGGGCGGCGGGGCGGCCGAAGCTGGGCGAGGCATCCGTCTTCGTGGTTAAGGAAGCGGAGAAGACCAACCGCTTCAGCGAAAACGCGATGCTGAAGATCCTGGAGGAGCCGCCCAAACACTGCACGATCATTCTGTTGTGTACCCAGGCGGACCTGCTGCTGCCGACGATTCGCTCGCGATGCCAATTGATCCGATTCGGGCCGGTGGAGGAATCGATGATTGTCGATCGGCTGGTCGGGCAGGGTGTCGAGCGGACGGAGGCGTTGTTCTGGGCGCGGTTCAGTCAGGGCAGTCTGGGCGCCGCGCAGGTCTGGGCGGGGACGGATATCGGCGAGCCGACGGTCTATCAGGTCAAGCGCGAACTGGTGGACCGGCTGGCCAATCTGCGGCCGGGAGAGGTGCTGGAGACGGCCGAGCGGATTGTCAAGGTTGCCAAGGAGATCGCCGAGGCGTGGGAGAAGGGGGCCGAGAATGCCAACAAGAGCGACCTGCAGCGGAAGGCCCGCAAGGGTCTGCTGCGGATAATCATCGGGGTTTATGAGGATGCAATGACCTCGGCGGTGTCGCCGGGGCGGCCTATGATCCACGCCGAACAGGCGGGGGCGATCGAACGGATTCGGCAGGGGCGGGAGGCCGAGTCGCTGGCCGACGGGGTCGAGGCGGGGTACGAAAAGCTGCGGTGGATCGAGTCCCATGTCAACGAACGGTTGATTTTCGAGCAGTACTTGTTCCGGCTGTGCGGATGTGATACAATACAGTTCTTGAGTGTCGAATAAGAGACCTGAGCGGAATGGGCCGGTTTCGGGTATGAGACGGCCTGTCCATGGTTATTTTCGTGGGAATCCATGACGCAGATTGACGCCTCGAAAAACAAGGGGCCAAAAACTCGACGGTTAATGCTGGTCCGGTACGGCAAAATGGGCCAGTTGGGCTGGATCGAACACAACGAGCCCGAAGTCCCCAAGACCCCGACCAAGGTGGTCATCAAGACCAGCCGCGGCCTGGAGCTGGGGGAAGTGGTCGGGCCGCACTGCTACAAGTCGGGCCAGTTCAAATGTTCGCCCGAGCAGGTAACGGCCTACTACAATGCGGCCGATCCGAAGGATCAACCGATTATCGACGGCGGCAGCTTCGTACGGTTTGCCTCCGAGGAAGACCTCCGCGAGGCCGAACACCTGGAGGCCTCGGCACAGGAAGAGGCCAAGACCTGCATGAAGTTCGTCCGGGACATGAACCTGCCGATGAAAATTGTTGAGGCCGAACATCTGTTTGGCGGGGAGCGGATCGTTGTCTATTTCAGCAGCGGCGGGCGGGTCGATTTCCGCGACCTGGTGCGACGCCTGGCCAAGGAATACCAGACGCGGATCGAGCTTCGCCAGGTTGGCTCGCGCGACGAGGCGCGGCTGATCAGCGACTTCGAGAGCTGCGGGCAGGAGTGCTGCTGCCGGCGGTTTCTGAAGATTCTCGATCCGGTGAATATGCGAATGGCCAAGCTGCAGAAGGCCACGCTGGACCCGTCGAAGATNNGTGCTGCCTGCGGTACGAGGACGAGATCTACAAAATTCTCAAGGAGCAAATGCCGCGCAAGAACTCGTGGGTCCAGACGCCCAAGGGCGCCGGACGGATCTTCGACGCGCAGATCCTGACCCAGCAGGTGATGGTGCAACTGAGCGAGAGCGACCGCGAGACCTTCCCATTGAAGGAAGTGTCGCCGCTGCCGGGACCGCCGGAGGGCGTGACCTGGCATATCTACCGGCCGCCGGTAGCCGGCCAACCGGAGCAGCAACGAGGCCGGCCCGGGGACCGGGGGCGACCTTCGGGGCCGCCGAATCGGCAAGGACAAAATCCGCGACGCGACCGGCCGGATCGGCCGGCGCGGCACGAAGACAGTCGCAATCGGCCCAATGGCCGACCTTCGGGACCGACGGCGCCGGCGGAAACCGAAATCCCAGAGGGCGAAAATGATTCGTTGCCCGTGGAAGCCGGGGAAATGGATCGGGGTTCGGCGGGCGGGGATTATGCCGCCGAGGAATCGATTGGCAATGGCGGCGCTGTGCAAAATAGTGACAACCATGATTTTTCGGACGACGCGTCCGATCCCTCGCAGGACAAGGACCAACCATGACGCGCAAGATCGTCGTTACCTCGGCGCTGCCCTATGCCAACGGGCCGATCCACATCGGACACCTGGTCGAATATCTCCAGACGGACATCTGGGTGCGGTTTCAAAAGCTATGCGGGAATTCCTGCCTGTATTTTTGCGCCGACGACACGCACGGTACGCCGGTGATGATCCGGGCCAAACAGGAGGGGATCACGCCCGAACAACTCATCGAGCGGGTACGGGGCGAGCACCTTCGCGATTTTACGGGATTCGGGATCGAGTTTGACAACTACTATTCGACGCACTCGCCGGAGAACCGCCAGTTCAGCGAGCGGATTTATCAGGGCGCCAAGGATCGCGGCTCGATCGTCAAACGCGGCATCGAGCAGGCCTACTGCGAAGAGGACCGCATGTGGCTGCCCGATCGCTACATCAAGGGGACCTGCCCGAAATGCCAGGCGCCGGACCAGTACGGCGACTCGTGCGATGTCTGCGGGGCGCACTACCGGCCGACGGAACTGATCAATCCCTATAGTTCGCTCAGCGGCAAGACGCCGGTGTGGAAGAACAGCACGCATATCTTTTTCCGCCTGTCCGATTACGAAACGCAACTGCGGAACCTGATGGACGCCGGCTATGTCCAGCCCCAGGTCCGCAACAAGATGGAGGAGTGGTTCCAGGCGGGGCTGAAGGACTGGGATATTTCCCGGGACGGGCCGTATTTTGGTTTCGCAATTCCAGGCGAAACGGACAAATATTTCTATGTATGGCTCGACGCTCCGATCGGGTACATGGCCTCGTGCAAAAATTACTGCGACCGCAACGGGCTGGATTTCGAACGGGTCTGGAACGGCGGGGAGTATGAGTTGTACCACTTTATCGGCAAGGACATCATGTATTTTCACGCCCTGTTCTGGCCGGCGACGCTGCTGGCGGCGGGCTACCGGACGGCCAACAAGCTGTTTGTGCACGGCTTTCTGACGGTCAACGGCCAGAAGATGAGCAAGAGCAAGGGCACCTTCATCACGGCTGAGACTTACCTGCGGCATCTGGACCCGGAATACCTGCGGTATTATTATGCCAGCAAGCTGGCCCCGGGCGTGGACGATCTGGATCTGAGCTTCGAGGACTTCGTCTTCAAGGTCAACGCCGACTTGGTGGGCAAGTTCGCCAACCTGGCCAGCCGCTCGGTGCCGATGATTACCAAGAAGCTGGGCGGCCGGGTGGGGCGGATCGACGAGGCGGGCCGGCGGCTGCTGGCGGCCTTGCAGGCGGCGAAAGATTCGATCGTTGCCGATTACGAGTCGCTGAATTATTCGGCGGCGGTGCGGACGATTGTCGCGCTGGCCGACGAGTGCAACCAATATGTGGACAACCATAAACCGTGGTCAACGATCGACGCCGACCCGGAAGGGACGCGTACGGTCCTGACGACGGTGGTCAACGCCGTACGGTATTTGACGATTTACCTTAAGCCGATCTTGCCGGGCTTTGCGGCGAAGGTGGAAACCTGCCTGGAGGTACCGCCGCTGACGATCGCCGATATCGCGACGGTATTTGAGGATCGCCCGATTCGGCCGTTTGAGCGGCTGGCGGAACGCGTGGACAAGGATAAGGTGGCAGTTATGGTCGAGGAAAGCAAGGAACAATCGCAACCGGCAGCGTCAACCCCAGCGGTCCCGGAGGCAGCGCCGGTTGTACCGCAACTGGCAGAACCGCTGGAGCCGGTATGTACGATCGAGGACTTTAGCAAAGTCGATCTGCGGATCGCGCGGATCGCCAGGGCCGAGGCGGTCGAAGGGGCCGACAAACTGCTCAAGCTGGAACTGGACCTGGGTGCGCTGAACAAGCAGGTCTTTGCGGGCATCGCCAAGGCCTACACGCCCGAGCAGCTGGTCGGGCGGCTGGTGGTGTGCGTGGCAAACCTGCAGCCGCGGAAGATGCGGTTCGGCGTCTCCGACGGCATGGTGCTGGCGTCCGGCCCCGGCGGCAAAGATGTTTTTCTGCTGGCGGCCGACAGCGGGGCCCAGCCGGGCCAGCGGGTGCATTGATCACGGCGCGACGGGGACAGCGATGAAGCCGAGTATCGAAGAGATCGCTAAACAGGACGGGCGGTATGATCCGCGGGCGCTGAAGTTCGTGTTCGACGCGCTGGGCACGACGGTGCAGCGATTGCGGGGCCGTCCGCAGCAGGCCGACGAAGAGGACGACGAGGGCGAACCGACGCCGCACCACATCAGCGGGGCTCAACTGGCGCAGGGCGTGGCGGCCGTAGCGATGGACCGCTGGGGTCGGCTGGCCAAGATGGTCTTGAATTATTGGGGCATCACGACCACGCGGGACCTGGGCGAGATCGTCTATCTGATGATCCGCCACGAATGGATGACCGCGCAGGAAACCGACCGCATCGAGGATTTCGACGGTGTGTTCGAGTTTGAGAACCTGTTTGAGCGAGACTACGATTTCGAGATTCGGTAGGCATGATTGATCCGAACTCCCGAAGTGTAGCAGGGGAGTCGAAAATACAAAAAAACGGGCGGCTCAAGAGGCCGCCCGTCTGATTTTGGGGGATTCGGATATCGTTACATGGTTTTGTAGCGCGGACCGCCGCTGCCTTCGGGGACGGTCCAGCGGATGTTGTCGAAGGGGCACTTTCGCTGGCAGGTCTTGCAGTGCAGGCAGTTGGAGGGGTTGGCGGCCTTGACGATAGTCTGGACCTGCTCATAGACACCCGCCGGACAGAAGGTGATGCACGGTCCGCCGAATTTCGGCGTACATTGCTTCTGACAGATTTCCGGATGGAGAATATGCAGATGGCACGGTTCCTCTTCGCCGTGTTCGGTGGCGGCGATGGCGGTGAAGGTGTCCTTGTCGAACTTGAGGCGGGGCTTGAGGCGATACTTGCCGCGGGTCATCTCCTTGTAGTCCGGCTCGCAATGGAAATTCGGCAGACACCGGCCCAGGACCGACAGGGGCATGCCCTGCAGCGGGCCAAATCGCGCGACGGCCTGGCGGAAGTTGGCGGCCGATTCCATTTCCTTGAGCACGCCGGATTGTTCGAGTTGGCGGGTGTATTCGGAGGCGGCGTCGGCGGGATTCTTGATGCACTGGAAAACGGTCTTGCCGGCGGCCATGCCGGACTCGATGGCGTTGTGCAGGCCCTTGATCTTGAGCATGTTCACGAACCCGGCGCTGTCGCCGAGGATCATCACATTGGCCTTGCCGATGTTCTGAGTCTGCGGATCGCGCGGGAGAGCATGGAAACCGCCTTCGGGGATCATCTTAGCGCCGGCCTCGACGGCCTGACCCTGGTCGATGAACGGCTTGACGAAGGCGTGGTTCTTGAACTGTGTGAGGGCGTCCTGCGGATTGAAGTCGCAGGGCTTCCAATCCAGGCCGACGATCATGCCGACGGCGATCTTGTTGTCGCCCATGGCGTACATGATGCCGCCTCCGAACATCGAAGGGCCGATGATCGGGGACCAGATGGGGTAGCCCATGGCGTGGACGACGCGGCCTTCGCCGAAGCTCTTATACTGTTCGTCGCTGACCTTGATGAGTTCCTTGACGCCGACCGAATAGAGCTGGTTGTTGGTGCGCTTCAGGCCCGCCTTCTCGATGAATTTTTCGGTAACGAGGCCGTCACATCCCTCGGCGAGAATGATCATGTCCGCGGTGACGGTTTCACCGGCGGCGTAATTGCGGTTCTTGTGGCCATCCTTGTTGAGGCCGCGATCGACGAGCTTAACGCCGGTGGCGACGGTACCGTCCCAGTGGATGTCTTCGACGGAGAAACCCTGCAACACCTCGACGCCGAGCGAGCGTGCGATCTGTGTGAGCCATGCGGTTAATTGGCTGACCGAGCAGATGTAATCGCCGTGGTGGGTCATCTGGCCAAAGCCCAGGCCCAGCGATTTGGCCATGCCGATCGCCCAACTAATGTTGAACGACATCGACTTGCCCCAGAGAAACAGGACATCGTCGCGGGTGACTTTGTGAAGAACCTTCTTGGCCGGCTCGCTCTCGGCCCACTGGGGCGATGCCATGTCGAGCAACCGGTGCAGGGCCGGCGGTTCGAGGACCGCGCCCGAGAGGTTGTGGAAGCCGGGCCCGGCGGACTTATCGACCACGCAGACCTCGGCCTGCGGATCGGCCTTCTTGAGGGTAATCGCCGCGGACAGGCCGGCAGGTCCGGCCCCCACGATCAACACGGAGACATGATTAAAATTGCCGTTCATGCTATCCTGCTTTCTTTCGATTGCGTTTGACGGAGTTCTTCACGGTTGATTCGATCAGGCCGATTGGATCTGTTGGACCAGTTCGGGAACGATCTTGTTGACATCGCCGATGACATAGTAGTCGCTGTGCTTGAAGATCGGGGCGTTCGGGTCGGTGTTGACGGCGACGATGGTCTCGGTGTTGGCCACGCCGATGACATGCTGGATGGCGCCCGAGATACCGAGTGCGACATAAAGCTTGGGCCCGACTGCGGTGCCGGTCTGGCCGACCTGATGAATCCGCTCGATGAAACCCTGTTCGACGGCGGTTCGCGAGGCGCCCTTTTCGACGGACACGCCCGTCCGCGTATGGATGGCCCCGAGCAGCGAGTCGATCAGCCGGTCGAAATTGTCGCGATCCTGCATGCCCTTGCCGCCGCTGACGATGGCGTCGGCGTCGAAGTTGACTTTGCCGGCGCCCATCTCGGTTTTGATGATCCGCAGCGTGACATCTTCCTCGGACAGGTTGACCGGCTGGCGGAGGACCTGGCCGGTCCGCTTGGGATCGCGGGGCAGGGCCTGCATGACGCCGGGGCGGGCGGTGGCCATCTGACAGGTGGAGTCCTTGGTGCTGATGGTGGCCATAACATTGCCGCCCAGGGCCGGCCGCGTCTGGAACAGGCAGGCGATCTGGCCCTTGCGAGAGCTGTCGTTGATGGCCAGACCCGTGCAGTCGGCGGTCAGGCCGCACTGGAGACGGTAGGAGACCATCGGGGCCAGCACACGGCCCTGCGGGGTCGCCCCGTAGAG
>PMBP01000299.1 GCA_003152975.1 Phycisphaerales bacterium
CGCTGGAACTTCTTGGGGTTCTTCAAAAACTCGACGATCTCCATGAGATCGGCCTTGGCCTCCTCAATTCCCGCGACATCGTTAAAGGTGACCTTCTGTTCCTTGCCGCGGAGCTTGTGTCGGCTCCGTCCGAAGTTCATCAGCATTCCGCCTCCGCCGCTGCGGAGGTTTCGCAGGAAGACAAAGTAAACCAGCGCCCCCAGCGCCACGATCGGCAACAGATTCCAGAAGATCGGCAGCCAGATATCCGGGACCTTGCCCTTGACTTCGACCTTGGCCGTGACCAGACGCTCCATCAACTTATCGTTGTACATCGCGGGAGTATAGACGACTTCGAAGAGCTTGGATTCCCCTTTCTTCTGTTCGGTCCGCGCGGTAATACCGGCCTCCGTGAACTCGCCGGTAATCTTTTCCGACTGGAACCGCACGCTCTTGATGAGCCCCTTGTCTAAGCAAGTCAGGAAATCCGGATAGTAGCTGATCTCGTCCACCCGGCCGGTCCGCACCACCGTCAGAAACATCAGCAGCAAGATCAGCCCAATGGCCATCCAACTGAGCGGATTGCGGTTGGGAATCAGCGGCGGCTTGGGTCCGCCCTTGGGCGGTCGCGATGATGGATTCGGGTTGCTCATGCTCTCGTCAAATTCTCTCTATTCACGACGCGTTTCGTTAGAAAATAAATCCCCCCGGCTAAAATCCCTCCGGAGGATTCGTTACCAGGATTTCTCCATCCGTTCGACCAATCGCTCCGCCGCCCGATTGACCGCAACCTCGGCGCCATAGGCGAAGTCCTGATTGAGCTTGTCGGTGTAATCGCCGCTGGCCATCACCTGTTCCCGATCCAGCAGGATCTCGCCGGTCTTGAGGTTCTTCCAGGTGAAAGTGACTTTCACCACCACTTCTCGCTCCAGGGCCCGACCCTCATACCGATCGTTGGACAGCACGCCCTGCCCGATGGTCATCTGCCCCGACAGGATCGTATCGGCCGTGTCGCGGTTGGAGACAATCTTGTATGGGGTTCGGGACTCGATCAGTTTGCAGATCGCGCTGGTCAGGGCATACTCGTGTCCCCGCCGGAAACTGCGGGTGTCGAACATCTCCACATACACCGACGAGATATCCTGCGGGTGCAGCCAGTCGTTGGTATAGCCCTGGATCCCGCCGACGGAGCAACCGCCCGCGGCACAGACCAGAATCGCCGCAACCGCCGCCGGAAGAATCGCCGCAACGATCGGCCCCGTCCGATGGATCACGCTCCGCAAGTTCATTTCGCACCCGCCGATTCTGGAGTGGTCTTGGGTTTGAATATCCAGGTCACGCCGAACCAGTGATCGAGGAAGCTGCCCACCCCATCGACCACCTTGCGATTGAGTTTCCGGGGTTCCGGGGGCAGTTGTCCATTGACCCGCTCATCGAGGCGGGCCTGCGCCCGCTGGGCTCCGTTGCTGCCCGGCCATGTCTCCAGGACCTGGTTGTAGTAGGTCTCGGCGGCCGCGTCGTCGTCGGTCCGATCGTAGTATCGCCCGATCAGGAACTGCTTGTAGGCGACCTGCTCGTCAACCAGTTTTTGCTTGCCGTCCATGTCGCGGGCCTTGGCGTCGTCGGGATATCGCAGGGCATAGTTGGCGTAGTAGCTCTTGGCGCTGGCCAGACCCTTGTGATCGTATGCGGGGCCCTTGTAGGACGAATGCAGGTCCTGTCCCATCTCGAGAAGCGCCTGCTGGCCCGTCTCGCCCGACGGCCAGCGGGAGGATACATCCACCCAGGTCTCATACGCTTCCATGTACATCTTCTGCTTTTCGTAGCTGCGGGCCAGCGTAATCAGCGACCGCTTGGCGATCGGGGCGTCGCCCGTGCGGTCGGCGATCTTCGCCATGACCTTGGCCCCGTCCTCCACCGCCGACAGCCGCAGGATCAGCAACACCTTTCGCTTTTCGCCGTTGAGATACGCCACCGCCACCGAATACTCCCGCTCCAGGGCCGACTCCGACAGCCAACTGGTGGGGTACTTGTCCAGAAACTCGTCGTATTGTCGGACGGCCTTGACCCAGTCCCGCTTGGCATACTGCTCTTCGGCGGCCAGAAAGGCCGTCATCTCCGGCCCGGCCAGCTCCGGAAACTCCTTCTGGAGCCCCTCCAGCGACTTGCGGGCCTCGTCGGTCTGGCCCGCCACGATCTGGTCCTTGAATGCCGAGATCGCCAGCATCTTCTTGGACTTCGGATCCTGCGCAACATCCGTCCACTGGCCGGAATCGGACAATCGCCACGAGGCCGCGGAAGCCCACCCGCAGACCAGCCCGATCCAGACAAGCCGGAACAACACCCGATGATTCCTGTTTGGGTTCATTCAGCAATCCCTTGTATGCGACAAGATTTTCAGATAGGATATTATACGGGTTGCCGTAACGGATGCAACAAGAACTTTCAGGGGGTATCGGTCCATATTCTTTTGGATCGCCCCGTGTTTTGGCTGAGAAGCCGTATTACCTGGATTTTACCCATGGACCCAACTCGCCAGGAATCAGATTCGCTCGGCAGTCTTCCCCTGCCAAAGGAATCCTTGTCCGGAATCCACACGCTCCGGGCTGTGGGGAATTTCCCCCTCTCCACCCGACGGATTCCGGAGGGCTTGATCGGCGCCTATGGGCAGGTCAAGCAGGCCTGCCTCCAGACTTGCCGGGATCTGGGTGTCTGGGCCGACGACCTACCCAAGTTCGATGCGATGCTGCATGCCTGCATGGAGTTGTCGGAAGGTCGAATGTCGGACGCGATTGTCGTTGACGCCCTTCAGGGCGGCGCCGGGACCAGCACCAATATGAACATCAACGAGGTCATCGCCAATCGTGCCCTCGAAATCCTGGGGATCGAACACGGCCGTTATGATCGGGTCCATCCCGTCGAGGACATCAATCGATACCAGTCCACCAACGACACCTATCCCACCGCCCTGCGGATTGCGGCCATCCGAGGAATCCAGCGGCTTGAAGAACGCCTTGTCGCTTTACAGGAGGCCTTTCAGGCGAAGGAAAAACAATTCGCCGGCGTCGTCAAAGTCGGTCGCACCCAGTTGCAGGATGCCGTGCTCACCACGCTCGGACGCGAGATGTCCGCCTATGCCGAGGCCGTCAACCGGGATCGCTGGCGGGTGTACAAATGCGTCGAACGGCTTCGCGTGGTCAATCTTGGCGGCACGGCGATCGGCTCCGGTCTCGGCGCTCCGCGAGACTATATCTTCCGCGTCGTCGATACGCTCCGGGAGATTACCGGCCTCCATCTGGCCCGTGCGGAAAATCTCGTCGATGCCACGCAGAATGCCGATGTTTTCGTCGAGGTCTCCGGAATCCTCAAGGCCTGCGCGACATCGCTCATCAAAATCTCAACGGACCTTCGATTGCTTTCTTCCGGCTCGCAGGTCGGTTTCGCCGAGATTCGCCTGCCCCCGCGTCAGGCGGGCTCCTCTATCATGCCCGGCAAAGTCAACCCCGTGATCCCCGAGGCCGTCACGCAGGCCGCCATGCTCGTCATGGGGTACGATTCCGTCATCGCCACCGCCTGCGCATCGGGGAATCTCGAACTGAATCCCTTTCTGCCGCTGGTAGCTCTGTGTCTTCTCGACGGCATCGACCTGTTGGCCAATGCGTGTGACATTCTGCGGAGGAATTGCGTCGAAGGAATCGTTGCCGAGGAATCCCGCTGCCGCGCCTCCGTCGAGGGCTCGACCGCGGTCGTTACCGCGCTGGTGCCGGTCATCGGTTACGACCGGGCGTGCACTATCGCCAAAGAGGCACAGCAGCAGAATAGAACCATTCGTCAGATTGTAATCGAGCAAGGAATCATGAGCGCCGAGCAGTTCGAGCAGTTGATCTCGCCGGAAGCGGTCTGTCGCCTGGGTTATGTCCGTACGGATGAAACGGATGGCGACACCAACCGAAAGGATACCTGATGGCCGAATCGACGCCCAAAAGCATGCGCCTTCACATCGGCCTGTTCGGCCGCCGCAATGTCGGCAAGTCCAGCATTCTCAACGCGGTCACCCGCCAGCAGGTCTCCATCGTCTCGCCGCAGGCCGGCACCACCACCGACCCGGTGGAAAAACCGATGGAACTGCTGCCCCTGGGGCCGGTCCTGTTCATCGACACCGCCGGGATCGACGACGAAGGCGCTCTCGGCGAGCTTCGCATCCAGAAAACCCGCAAGGTCTTCGACCGCACCGATCTGGGCGTGGTCATTACCGACGGTCCCTGGGACCGCTTCGAACGGCAGTTACTCGCCGAGCTGCAGGGCCGCAAAATCCCGGCCATTGTCGTCTTCAACAAGACCGATCTGGCCGTCCCGACCCCCGAAGCCCTTGCCGAACTCAAGAGCTCGGCCATCCCCGTCGTCCAAACCGTCGCCTCGCGGGGAACCGGTATCGACGAACTTCGCCAGGCCCTGCTGGACGCGGCACCGGCCGATTTTCTCGAACGCCCCGCCATTCTCTCGGACCTTGTCGGCCCCGGAGATACGGCCGTGCTCGTCGTCCCCATCGATAAAGAAGCCCCCA
This sequence comes from Phycisphaerales bacterium, assembly GCA_003152975.1. Lineage (GTDB taxonomy): Bacteria > Planctomycetota > Phycisphaerae > Sedimentisphaerales > Anaerohalosphaeraceae > FEN-1350. The sequence goes on from PMBP01000299.1 coordinate 4,544, forward strand.
AGGGCCGACTCATCCTTCCCCAGGTCCAGTCCATCCGCGACCTGCTCGACGGCGACGCCTGCTGCATCGTCGTCAAGGAGCGTGAACTTCGTTGTGCTCTCGACAATCTCAAACGGCCCCCGGCTTTGGTCGTCACCGATTCGCAGGCCTTTCTGAAAGTCGCCGCCGACACCTCGCCCCAGATCTGGATGACCAGTTTCTCGATCCTGTTTGCCCGGCTCAAAGGCGATCTGGTCGTCCAGACCCAGGGCGCCCTGGCCATCGAGACCCTCCGCCCCGGCGACCGCATCCTCGTTGCCGAGGCCTGCTCGCACCACCCCATCGGCGAGGACATCGGCCGCGTCAAGATCCCCCGCTGGTTGACGCAATTCGTTGGCGGTAAACTCGACTTTGTCACCGTGCAAGGCCGCGACTTCCCCGACGACCTGTCGGGCTTTAAGCTCGTGATCCACTGCGGTTCGTGCATGACCAACCGTCGCCTGATGCTCAGCCGCATCCTGCAGTGCCGCGCCGCCGGCGTTCCGATCACCAACTATGGTCTGGTCATTGCCTACACGCTGGGCATCTTCGAGCGGGCCTTGCAGCCCTTCCCGGCCGCGCTGGAGATCTGGCATTCGGCACGGAAACAATCCCGCCATGGCTGACAATCGCCTGACGATTGACGAAATCGAACGCTGGCTGCGGCAGGACGATCCCGCCCGGCTCGAAGATCTCTGGCGTCAGGCCGATGCCGTCCGCAGGCAATTCGTCGGCGACGCCGTCCACCTTCGCGGCCTGATCGAAATCTCGAACCACTGCGTTCGCGGCTGCCGCTACTGCGGCATCAACGCCGCAAACGATTCGCTCGTTCGCTATCGCATGACCGCCGACGAAATCCTGGCTTGTGCGCATCGGGCTGTCGATTTCGATTACGGCACCGTTGTCCTTCAGGCCGGCGAAGACCCCGGCATCGAGACCGAATGGCTGGCCGACATCGTCCGTCGCATCAAGCGGCGGACCCCTCTGGCTGTCACGCTCAGTCTCGGCGAACGGCCCGTCGAGGATTTGATTTGCTGGCGTAAGTCTGGTGCCGATCGTTACCTGCTGCGTTTCGAGACCTCGGATGCCCGCCTCTATGGCATGATTCATCCCTCGTCTCCCGGCCATCCGGACCGCATGGAGCTGCTTGGCGTGTTGCGTCGCCTCGGTTATGAAGTCGGCAGCGGCGTGATGGTCGGCATCCCCGGCCAGCGCCTCCACTCTCTGGCCGAAGATATCAACCTGTTTGCCCGGCTCGACCTCGACATGATCGGCATCGGCCCGTTTATCCCCAATCTTCATACCCCTCTTGGCTCAGGCGAATTGGCTCCGCCCATCGATCCCGCCGAACAGGTCCCGAATACCGACCTGATGACCTGCAAGGCCGTCGCCCTCACGCGGCGGGTCTGCCCGCAGGCCAACATCCCCAGCACCACCGCCCTGGCCACGATCAATCCCGAATCCGGCCGCGAACTGGGCCTGACCCGCGGAGCCAACATCATCATGCCCAATCTCACGCCGCTGCAATACCGAACCCTCTACGAAATCTATCCGGGCAAGGCCTGCATCAACGAAACCGCCGACGCCTGCAATGCCTGCCTCCGCACCCGCATCGAGTCCATCGGCCGAACCATCGGCTCCGGACCCGGAGGACGAAAGCGGATATCAAACGGTTGACCGTTCGACGGAAATCGGTTTGAAGAAGACGAATTGAAGGGAGAATCGCCGAGCCGCTTTAGGTATGAGAGGGCTCGTGATTATCCTGTTTGGAGACGACCCGGACGGTGTTTCGGCCGGCCTGCTTGGCCGCATACAGGGCCAGGTCGGTGGTCTTGGTGACATCGGCGATCGAGCAATTGTCGCCGCCGTACTGGCCGACCCCGACGCTCAGCGTCAGCCGCAACTCTTTGTCTTCAAAAATAATCGGCGTCTCGGCGACGGCCTTGACCATCCGTTCGGCAACCGTCACCGCATCCTCCAGCGAGGTGTTGGGCAGCACAAACGCAAATTCGTCCCCGCCGTAGCGGGCGGCAATGTCAATCTGCCGGATGCAGGCGCTCAGATACCGGCTGATCTGCTTGATCGCCGCATCGCCGGCACGGTGTCCGAAGGTGTCGTTGACGGGCTTGAAGTGATCCACATCGGCCATGATAACCGACAGCTTGCCTCCGTACCGTTGGGTACGGCGAAGCTCGGTTTCCAGGGTCTCATAAAAGGTGCGGTGGTTGAGCATCCCCGTCAGGCCGTCGGTTTTGGCCTGTCGCTGGGTCTTCTCAAAAAGCTTGACATTCCCGATCGAGGCGCCGATGAGCTGGCGGAACAGCTCCAGGACCGCGATATCCTCCGGCGTAAACAATTCCCCGCCGTCCTTGTCGGTCAGATTCAGCACGCCAACCACCCGGTTGTGGCAAATCAAAGGGGCGATAATACAGCTCTTGGTGCTGTAGTTTTCAGAAAATGCCCGTTGGGTCTTGACCATATTGGGCCGGGTGTGCTTGTCCATGTCGTTGACCAGCATCAGTTCCTTGCTGCGGACCGCCGCCACCATCGGAGAAGGGGGGTTTTGGTTCAGGGAGACAATGTTGTTGATCAGGAACGGATGATTGTTCTTCTCCAGGTGCAGAATATCGCTGGTTTCATCCAGGATATACAGCGACACCCGGCGGGCCCCGATCAGCTTGGGAATCTCGTTGATGCACACATCGGCAATTTTATCCATCTCCAGGCAGTTGAGCCGCTTGGCCAGGGGCGTGATCGCCTCCAACCAGGCGGCGCTTTTCCGCTGTTGGGATTGCTCGGCAGGTTGAATCTGGTTTTCTTGCTCCATTGAAATTCCGTAAACCTTTGCGAAGTAAGCACTTATAGAAACAAAAAGAGTCCTACATCGATTCTTATATCGGTCCGGGGGCCCGACGGATTAACCGGCTTTTCGGGAATTCCCGGAAGGGTTTTCAGGACAATCCGTTTTGAACAAACGATCTGCGGAAAATCAGGACCCAACAATAAAATTTGAGGTATTTCCGGCAAAAAGCTCTTGACGGATTGTGTACAATGGAGTACTTTACTGAACTTCCCTGCCGGCGTAGGCGGGGAATGTCTGTCGAATAATGAAACCGTAACTCTTTCTAACAAGTGGAGGTCAGATCCTGTGAATAAGGAACTGGCTCGCGAACTGATTGCCGCGGGCGTACACTATGGTCATGCGGTCAGCCGTTGGAACCCGAAGATGGCTCCCTACATCTTTGGCGAACGTAACCGGATTCACATCATCAATCTCGAGCAGACGCAGCCGCTGTTTGCTGCCGGGATGGCATTCATCAAGCGCGTCGTAGGCGACGGCGGACGGGTGCTGTTCGTCGGCACGAAGCGTTCGGCGCGCGACTCGATCGCCGCCGAGGCGACGCGTTGCGGCATGCCCTACGTGAACCAGCGCTGGCTGGGCGGCATGCTCACCAATTTCAAGACACTGCGCCAGTCGATCAAGCGGCTTGGAGACCTCGAAGAGCTCACCGTCAACGGGGGCATCGAGAAACGCGGCAAGAAAGAAGCGACGATGCTGCGGCGCGAGAAGATCAAGCTGGACAAGAGCCTGGGCGGCATCAAGCTGATGGAGTCGCTCCCCGACGTGCTGTTCGTCGTCGACGTGGGCCACGAGCACATCGCCGTGCACGAAGCCCGCAAGCTCGGCATTCCGGTGGTCGCCATTGTCGATACCAACTGCACCCCCGAGGGCGTCGACCACGTCATCCCGGGCAATGACGACGCCATGCGCGCGATCCAGCTGTACACCAGCGCGGCCGCCGACGCGGTGCTCGAAGGCAAGTCTTCGGTGCCGCAGATGGCGGTCAGCGANNAACCCGAAGATGGCTCCCTACATCTTCGGCAAACGCAGCAAGATTCATATCATCCAGGTCCGTGAAACCCTCAAGGGTATTCTCATCGCCCGCAAGCTGTTGTCGGAAGTGGTTGCCACGGGCAAGGATGTGGTCTTTGTCGGCACCAAGCGTCAGGCCCAAAAGGCCGTCACCGGCGCCGCTGAAAAATGCGGCATGCACTATGTCAACGAACGGTGGCTGGGCGGCATGCTCACCAACTTTCGCACCGTCCGTTCGCGGCTGCAGCGCCTCGAGCAGCTCGAGGCCATGCAGGAAAGCGGCGACCTGGAAGCTGAAAGCAAAAAGCAGGGCTCGCGGCTCAAACGCGAGATGCGCAAGATCGCCACGAACCTCGGCGGTGTCCGCAAGCTCAACCGGATCCCCGGGGCCATCGTCGTTATCGACGCCAAAAAGGAATACATCGCCCTGCGGGAAGCCCGCAAGCTGGGAATTCCGACGGTGGCGGTGATTGACACCGATTCCGATCCGGATTCGACGGATGTGGCGATCCCGGCCAATGACGATTCGCTCAAGGCCGTGGATATTATCATGCGGGAACTGGCCGAGGCGGTCACCTACGGCAAAACCATGACGCGATCGGATTCGGCCTTCACGCCCCTGTCGGGCATCCGCGGCCGCAGCCGTCGTCGGGCGCTGGCCAGCGCGATGGAAGAAGAGCAGGCCGCCGAGGCCGCCGAAGCCGGCGATGCGGCTCCTGCCGGTCCGGGGCCGACGGCCTAAAGTCAGTCCGGCGGCTCCGCCGTCGAGGGCGATGGGCTCCCGGCGATCCGCAAAGACAAAATCCAGAACCAAGGGTTCTCCATTGAGGAGCACAGCAGTATGGCAGAAATCAATGCGGCAACCGTCGTCAAGCTCCGCAAGATGAGCGGACAGGGTATGATGGATTGCAAGAAGGCGCTGGAAGAAACCGGCGGCGATCTCGAAAAGGCGATGGAAACGCTTCGCAAGAAGGGCCTGGCCACCCTGGCCAAGCGAGCCGACCGTGAAACCACCGAAGGCCGCCTTGTTTGCAAGCGCAGCGCCGACGGCAAGACCGTGGCGATGGCCTCCCTGTGCAGCGAGACCGACTTCGTCTCGCGCAGCGACGACTTTATCGCCGCGGCCGAAAAACTCGGCGACTACGCCCTGGCCTGCACGGCCGATTCCGGCGTGGAGAATCTGGGTGCCACCGTCATCGGCGGCAGGGCCTTCTCGGATATCAACCACGAGGTCGTCAGCAAGACCGGCGAAAAGGTCGGAGTCGGCGATTTCGTCCGGTATTCGCTCAGCGGCCCGGGCGTGATCGGCTCCTATGTGCACTTCAATTACAAAGTTGGCACGATAGTCCAGATCGAAACCAGCGGCGACGCGGTCTCCGCGGCGATCCAGGTCCTGGCGACCGATATCGCGATGCATGTGACCGCCCTCAAGCCGATCGCGGTGGACAAGGATGGAGTCGATCCGGCCTTCCTCCTGAAGGAACGCGAAATCGCCGCCGAGCTGGTCAAGGGCAAGCCCGCCAACATGATCGACAAGATCGTGGACGGCAAGATCGCCAAGTTCCTCAAGGAAAACTGCCTGGTCGATCAGCCCTTCGTTAAGGACGACACCAAGTCGGTCGCGCAGATGCTGGCCGACACGGCCAAGGCCGCCGGCGGCACCGCGAAAATTCGCCGATTCGCCAGGATTGAAATCGGCTGAAAGTTCGGTACAATCAGGCATCGTAAACGATGCCTTTTTCATAGGGACAGGCGACTGGAATGGAGACCCCGACAATTGCATACAAACGGGTGTTGCTCAAGCTCTCGGGCGAGAGTTTCTGCAAACCCAAGGGATTCGGAATCGACGGCCAGGCGATCGAGGCGATCGCCGAGCGGATCACCCGGATCGCCAAACTCGGCCTGCAGGTGGCGATCGTCGTCGGCGGCGGGAATTTCTTCCGCGGCGAATCCTTCTCGCAGAAAAGCCGCATCCCCCGCAACACCGCCGACTACATCGGCATGTTATCCACGGTGATCAACGCCGCCGCCCTGCAAGAGTCGCTGGAAAAGTTTGGCCAGCCCACGCGGGTCCTCAGCGCCATCGATGTGCCGGCCCTGGCCGAGTCCTTTATCCGTCGCCGCTGCCTGTGGCACCTGGAGCAGGGCCGCGTGACGATTCTGGCCGGCGGCACGGGCAACCCGTTTTTCACCACCGACACCTGCGCAGCACTGCGGGCGGCCGAGCTGGAAGTCGATCTGATGATCAAGGCCACCAAGGTCGACGGCGTCTATACCGCCGACCCGATGAAGGATCCGACCGCGACCCTGCTGGCGAAGATCAGCTACGACGAAGTCCTGCAGAAAAATCTCAAGGTCATGGACCCGGCCGCGGTGAGTTTGTGCCGCGACAATCGGATTCCGGTAATCGTTTTGAATATTTTCAAGGAAGGCAATCTCGAAAAGGCCCTGCGGGGCGAGCCCATCGGGACTTGGGTCGGTCCATGAGCCGCGCCGAGGGCGCAAATGCATTGAACGGAGGCCGCTATGTCGATCAAAGTCATTCTTGAAACTCACAAGAAAAACATGGACAAGGCCCTGGATCACCTCAAGCTGGAGTTGAGGGGGGTGCGGACGGGCCGTGCCTCGACCGGTCTGGTCGAGCACCTTCGGGTCGAGTACTACGGCAACCCCACGCCGCTCAATCAGCTCGCGGCCCTGTCGGTGTCGGAGGCGTCGTCGATCCTGATCAAACCCTTCGATCCGGCATGCCTGAAGGATATCGAAAAGGCGATTCGCACCAGCGATCTCAACCTGTCACCCAACAGCGACGGCAAGGTCATCCGCCTGAATATCCCGCCGCTAAGCGAGGAACGCCGCAAGCAACTGGTCCATCAGGTCAAGTCGATGGGTGAACAGGTTAAGATCAGCATCCGCAATGTCCGCCGCGATGGCATCAAGCATATCGAGGACGAGGAAAAGCAGAAACGGATCTCCGAAGACGACCGGGATAAAGGGAAAAAAGAGGTCGAGAATTACACAAAAGACTACATCGCCAAGATCGACGAGGTCGTCAGGGTCAAGTCCGACGAAGTCATGAAAGAATAGCGACGCCGCCGCCGATGGCGGCCGTAACTTGCAGTATTGACCGCCCATGGCCCGGTTCCGGATGACCATGGGCGAACTGTTTGAGGCGTCAACGGTAGTGTTGGGCAGGGGGGAAAAGTTCACCAGGAAATTTCAGGGTTGTCGCCCCAGCGCGATGGAATTGTTGAACAACGAGGAAAACGATGGAAAAGCAAATGGCCGATTCTCAGGGACAGACAAAACGCAAACCGAAATCGTTAATTCGCCGAATCGTCATGACCGCGGTGTGGCTGATCGTCATCGTCGTGGTGTTGCTGGCGCTGGCGCCGTCGTTGCTGTCCAGCAGGCTGGGAACGAAGATCGTCCAGTCGAAACTCGGCAAAGCCCTGGGCGGCACCGTCGAGATGGGTAATCTTTCGCTCGGCTGGTTTTCCGGCCTGAAGATCGACAACCTCACCTTCACCGACCTCAAGAACGGCACCTCCGTCGAAATTCGCGAGGTTCGGTCGCGGCCGTTGCTGCTGGCGCTGCTGCACGGCCGCATCGCGCTGGAAAAGACGGTGATCGACAAGCCCCAGGTCCAACTTACGGTCCAGTCCCCCAAGCCCTCGGACGGCTCGATGAAATCCGAATCTCCCAAAGCCAAAGCCCCGGCCCCGGCGTTCGCGATGGACACGCTGGAGCTGGCCGTGCAGGATGGACAGCTTGTGTTGAACATGCAGTCGCCCGACCGGCCGAGCCAGCGTGTGGAGTTCCAGGGCTTCGCATCCATGGTCGATCTGCGCCCGGCCGGACAGGCCTCGCAGTTTTCCATGCTGACGCAGGTAGTCCAGCCCGGCCAGACCGCGACGATCAACACAAAGGGCGCCTTCAAGCTCGGCGACTCCGGCTGGACGCTCAAGGGTACCACCGGCCAGCTCAAGGTCGAAGTCGATAAGGTTCAGCTCGCGTCCTTCCGCCCGATCCTGGCCATGCTCGGTAAGGACCTGACCGCCGACGGCAAGCTTCAGGCCGACATGGACATCCAGATCACCGACGGCATGCCCCAGACGGTCAACGCCAAGGCCGAGCTGACGGAACTGTCGCAGACGGTCGATGGCAAAAAGATGACCATCCCGCAACCGGTTACGCTCGATGCGCAGATCACCACCGCCGACCAGAAACTCAAGATCGACAATGTCCAGGTCAATTCCTCCTTCTGCCAGGTCCAGTGCAAGGGAACAACGGAAGCGATTGATTACACCGTCGCCGCCGACCTGGCCCAGACCCAGTCGTTCGCCAAGCAGTTTGCCGACCTGGGTCCGTGGCAACTGGCCGGCAAGCTCGCCGCGCAGGGCAATGTCCAGCTTGGTAAGGATGCTACCGTCGTCAAGGCCCAGACCAAAGTTGATCAGCTCGTCGTCCGCAAGGATCAGGCCGTAACCCCGCCGACCAATGCGACGGCCGATCTGGGTATCCGCCTGCCTGCCGACGGCAAAACCCTTGTCGTCGAGGCCTTCAAGCTCGTCAGCGATCCGGCCACCGTCGAGATCGCAAAATCCACGATCCCGCTGGCCAAGGATGTCCAGCAGCCCATCGCCATGACGGCAACGGCCTCGGCCGATCTGGCCAAGTTGCGGCCGTTCGTGGGTCTGGTCGCCAAGATGCCCGACAATCTCCAGTGGGCCGGCAAGGCCGACGGCCAGATCTCCCTGAGTAAAGACAAGGATGTCTTCCATGTCCAGACCGACAAGACCACGATCCGCAACCTGATCATCGTCGAGAAAGATAAAAAGCCCTTTACGCAGGATGCCGTCAAGCTCGTCGCCGATGTTTTCCTGGACACTAAGGAAAAAACCATCGCCGCCAAACAGTTCAATCTCGAAGGGTCCGCCGGCCAGGCGATCATTCGTATCACGCAGGCCCAGATCCAGCAGAAAGCCGACAAGACCGACACCCAGATGAACGGAAAGATCGAGGCCGAGGTCGATCTGGCAGCCGTGCGGGCCATCGCCGCGCCGGCGCTTCCGGCCGGCCTGGAGATCCAGGGCCGCCAGAAGACCCAACTGGTCTTCGATTCCAAATATCCCACCGACAAGCCCTCGCAGCTCGCCGCCCACCTGAACCTGGCGCCCATGACCATCGGTTTCGACAAGGCCTCGTACCAGGGAGTCAATCTTGGCGCGACCAAGATCGCCCTGCAGGCCAAGGAAGGATTGCTAACCATCTCGCCGTTTCAGACGGCCGTCAACGAAGGCACCCTCGACTTCGCCGGACAACTGGACCTGCGGACCTCGCCGATGGTCCTGACGACGGCGGCTTCGATGCCCAAGGTGACCAATCTCCAGCTCAACGACATCATCGGCCAATCGGTCCTGCCGTACCTCAACCCGATCTTCGCCGATGCCGGGCAGCTTCGCGGCAAGCTCAATCTCGTCTGCGACCAGATGGTGATCCCGTTGTCCGGCCTGCGCAAACAGGATATCGCCATCCTCGGCACGGTCTCCATCGACGAGATGGCACTCAGTTCCGGCGGCCTGTTCAGTGAACTCCTGAACGGCATGGGCCAATCCAAAGAACAGGCCATGCGGATCCGCCCGACGAAGTTCCGGGTCCAGAACGCCATCGTCAGCTATGACGACATGCAACTGGATGTGGGTAACAATCCGGTCAACTTTGCCGGGGCGGTTGCCTTCGACCAGCGGATCGACATGAAGGTTACTCTCCCGTGGACCATCGGGGGCCGGACCGCCCGCGTGGGCAAGGAATCCACGGCGCCCCGGATTACCCTGCCTCTGGGCGGGACCCTCAAGCAACCCGAACTGAAGGCCGACAAACTTATCGAAAATGTGCTTCCCGGCCTGATCGAAGGTCTTATCAAGAAAAAATAGGTATTAAACTACCGAATACAGACACCCCTTGCCTTTTTCCGGCGGATGGCTATAATGCCGCCCCGTTCAGGTAGGGTACATAACAGAATTCGAAACGGAAAGAAAGGTGGTTTCATGGCCAACGCAATCGTCAGCCAATCCGGCGGCCCGACCGGCGTGATCAATGCGTCGCTCGTCGGCGTCATCGAACAGGTCTGCAAGCAAAAGCAGATCGACAAGCTCTACGGCGCCGTCCATGCCGTCAAGGGCATCGTCAACGAGCAGTTCATCAACCTCAAGAAGATCTCCACGAAGATCCTCGATGAGGTCGCCGCGTCGCCGTCGTCGGCGCTGGGTTCCAGCCGCGATAAGCCCGACCGCGCCTACTGCGAGAAGATCCTGAATGTCTTCAAGAAATTCGACATCCGCTATTTCTACTACATCGGCGGCAACGACTCGGCCAACACCTGCTATATCATCGACACCATGGCCCGCGAGGCCGGCTATGACCTGCACGCTTTTCATGTCCCCAAGACCATCGACAACGACCTGCTCGTCACCGATCATTGCCCCGGCTACGGCACGGCGGCCCGTTTCGTCGCCTGCGCGATCATGGGCGACGATCTCGACAACCGCGCCCTCCCCGGCGTGAAGATCGATGTGGTTATGGGCCGCCATGCCGGATTTCTGACGGCCGCCGCCGCCCTGGCCAAGCAGCGCGAGGATGACGCCCCTCACCTGATCTATATCCCCGAGCGCCCCGTCAGCATGGAAAAATTCCTTGCCGATGTCGATACCGCATACAAGAAATACAACCGCTGCGTGATCGCCGTCAGCGAAGGCATGAGCGATATCGACCACAAGACCTGGACCGAAAAGATCGCCGAAACCGCCGAGCACGACGCCCACGGCAATGTCCAGCTTTCCGGTACCGGCGCCCTGGCCGATTTTCTCGCCGGTCAGGTCAAAGATAAACTCGGCATCAAGCGCGTCCGGGCCGACACCTTCGGCTACCTGCAGCGCAGCTTCGCCGGCCTGCAGTCCGATGTGGACGCCAAAGAGGCCCGCCGCTGCGGCCGCCAGGCCGTCCTGTATTCGATGAAGGAACAAAGCGGTTCGGTCGCGATTCGCCGCATGAAGACCGCCAAATACTCCGTTGAGTTGTTCCGCACGGAGCTTGCCAATGTGGCCGAGAAGACCAAGAGTATGCCCGACGCCTTCATCAATAAAGATGGCAACGGCATGACCGACGCGTTTCTCAAGTATGCCCTGCCGCTGGCGGGCAAGCTGCCCCGGACCCAGTACCTCGGCAATCTTCCCAAGATCTGATCCGGTTAAACAAGGGTCACAAAGTCAGCATGAAGGCCCCTGCAGGGATGCGGGGGCTTTTATTATGTCATTCCCGCGAAAGCGGGAATCCAGAACTTGCTTCTTTGTCAAACCCTGTGGTTGTTCAATTCGTATCGTTCGGAGAAATTATGGCAACTCCAAAACCGCGACATCTTCGGCATCCAGAGATAGTGTCGCCTTTCCCTCCGCCCAGCGGACCTCCGTCTGCCGGACCAGTTCCTTAGAGACACCCGTGGTATTCGCCCGCGTGAGAGAAACCTGCCGGGTTTCGCGGCTGTCGTTGAACACGGTCAGCAACTTCTCGCCGAACCTTTCCACATACACTTGCGGATCGCTGGACCGAACCAGCGTGATCGGCTGCCATCCCGCCTCGGCCACCTTCTTGCACAACGGGAGATATTTGCCGAACAGGTCGCGATCCCGTTCGTACAACTCCGGCCGCGAAAAGTAATGTCCCTCCGATGCATTGTGGCTGAAAAACCCCGGAAACATCCCGTAGGCCAAAGACCGCTTCATATAGAGTTCGACCTTCTCCTTCGGGAAATCCTCGAAGACCGTGTTCATCAGAAAACAGTACGGCTTGCGTCCGCAGATCGCCCGCCGATACAGCATCTCGGCGTCGGACATCGGCCGCCAGATCTTGCCGGGGTTCCAATCGGTCTCGGTGCCCATCACATCCAGGTGCGGGGCCAGCCAGCACAACCGGTCCGGCGTGGCATTCGCCATCATCAGTCGCCCGCGGTCGTGGATTTCCTCGGCGATCGCCCCCACATACTCCTGCGCGATCAGACCGCGGAAGATCGCCGGCTTGCGGCTGTCCAGCGAAAACACCAGCGGCGTCCGCGCCGCGGCAAAGTGATCGCGCCGGTAGTCCAGCTCGTCGGTCACATAGCCCTCGCTGGAGTCGATGTATTCACCGTCCTGGTCGGCCTTGTGCTGCGGGCCGTAAAGGTCCTGCCGAATCTTCTCGCTCCACTTATTCTTGAAGTCTGTAACCTCGCCGGCGATATACGGCATCGAATTAATGCTCCACACCGCCCCGTTGCACCACGGCTCGTCCAGCAGCCGCGACGGCGGCAGGCCGGCCTCGTCGCGGAAGCCGCTGCTCAGGAAGGCCCGGGCCGCGTCATCGCCCCCCTGGGCCAGCCGCCCGGCCTCGGCCAGCGATGCGTCCAGGGTGCGCGGAATCTCCTTGGCCATGCGCATCCACCAGGTCATGGGCTCGGTG
>PMBP01000405.1 GCA_003152975.1 Phycisphaerales bacterium
GGTAGAGCGTCACGTTGCCAACGTGAATGTCGTGGGTTCAAGTCCCATCGCCCGCTGTTCGTGGTGCGGTAAGGCCGGCATTGGGTTGGCTTTCCGCAGGTCCGAAACCCCATAGCCCAGGCAAGTTACCGGCTGAAGATCAGTTTGGCACAGGTTGCCTGGGTGCAGGTACCCCGATGGATCGAGGTATGAACGCCAACGATGAGGTTCGGGAAATCGTTTTCCCCGGGCCTTTTTTGTTTTGACCTTTAGCGAATACAGGAGTTGACCATGGCTGAGCCCCAGGACGCCCAGGAACAAACACCGCAGGACGAGCAGCAGGCCCCCAACAAAGTGACGATCGACGAGATCGGGCCGTGCAAGAAGAAGCTGTCGATCGAGGTGCCGGAAGAGACGATCAAGAAGATGCTGGACAGTCAATTCCGGGATCTGCGGAAGGACGCGGTTATGCCGGGGTTCCGTCGCGGGCGGGCGCCGATGCGGCTGGTGGAAAAGCGGTTCGGGACGGACATCCGGGGGCAGGTCAAGCTCAAGCTGCTGGCCGAGTCGAGCCAGAAGGCCATCGACGACAACAAGATCGACATGCTGGGCGACCCGGACATCGACTACGAAAAGGTCGTGCTGCCGGAGAGCGGGCCGATGACCTATTCGTTCGAGGTTGAGGTCCGGCCGCAGTTCGAGCTTCCGGAGCTGGAAGGCATCGCGATCGAGAAACCCAAGATCGAGATTACCGACGCCAAGATCGACGAGGAGATCCTGGACTTCCGCAAGCACGCGGGTCTGTGGACGCTCAAGGACGGCGGCGTAGAGTCGGGCGACCAGGCGGTGGTGGATGTGGTGATGAAGATCGAAGGGGGAGAGGACGAAAAACGCGACAACATCGAGGTCTTCGCGCGGCCGCGGGGATTCGTGGGATCGATCCCGGTCGATAAGCTCGACGAGCTGCTGGCCGGGGCCAAGGCCGGCGACAGCCGCCAGACGACCGTCGAGGTGGCCGAGACCTTCTTCATGGAGCAGTACCGCGGCAAGAAGGTGGCGCTGGATATCTCGATCAAGGAAGTCAAACGGATCGAACCGGCGGAGATGAACGAGGAATTCCTGAGCCGACACGGCGTCAAGGATGTTGACGAGTTGCGGAGCGCGATGAAACAGTATCACAGCTCGCAGGCCGAACAGGAGGCCCGCCGGGCGATGGGCGAGCAGATTCACGATTATCTGCTGGAGCACACACAGATCGACTTGCCGGCCGACATTGTGGCGGCGCAATCGACGGGGATTTTGCAGCGGCGGTATTCGAGTATGCTGATGCAGGGCACGCCCAAGGAGCAGATCGACCAGCAGATGGAAGACCTGCGGGCCAGCAGCGAGGAGCAGGCCGTCGAGCAGCTCAAGCTGCTGTTCGTCATGGACAAGATCGCCGAGAAGCTCAAGATCGAAGTGACCGACGAAGAGGTCAACGGGCAAATCGCGCAGATCGCCGTGTCGCGTGGACGGCGGCCGGAAAAGATGCGGGAAGAGCTGGCCAAGGACGGTTCGCTGACGCAGTTCATGCTGCAGATCCGCGAACAAAAGTGCATCGAGAAGATGCTGGAAACGGCCAAGATCGAGGAAGTCGAGCCCAGCAAGGTCCGCAAGATCCGCAGCAAACCGGCCGCCAAGGCGGCCAAGCCGGCCACGAAGGCCAAGGCCAAGGATAAGGATAAGGATAAGGATAAGGAAGACAAAGCCGACGAGGCCGACGACAAGGCCGAGAAGAAGTCCTCGCGCGAAGACACCGCCTCCAAGCGGAGCCGCAAGAGCGACGACAAAAAGGCGGATAAAAAAGAAAAGTAATCGACCTCGATATCCGATAGGGTTACTGACCGGACGGGTCGGATCGTAACTGTCGGCGGGAGCGTGACTTCCGTCGTGCGGGTCCGATAACAACCGGCCGATTGACAGTATGATGGAAGGATTCCGGATGGACATACAGCCCAGGATCGTGATGCCGCAACCGATCGAGCCGCACAACCAGACTTCTCCGTACCAGCGAACGCGGGAGATGACGCTGGACGACATGCTGCTGGATAACCGGATCATCTTCATGATCGGGGAGATTTCGTACCGGCTTTCGTCGGAAGTGATCATGAAGATGTTGTATCTGGACAATCTCAAGCGCGGCACGGAGATCAGTCTGTACCTCAATTCACCCGGCGGCAGCGTGGATGACACGCTGGCGATCTACGACACGATGCAGTTCATCAGTTCGCCGGTGGCGACCTACTGCATCGGGCGGGCACAGTCGGGGGCGGCGATCATCCTGGCGGCGGGCACCAAGGGCAAGCGCTTCGCGCTGCCGCATGCCAAGATCATGCTGCACCAGCCGTGGGGCGGGGTGACGGGGCAGGCGTCGGATATCCGGATCCAGGCCGACGAGATCCTCAAGGCCAAGAAGATTATCAATGAGCTGCTGGCCAAGCATTCGGGCCAGACGATCGAGAAGATCGAAAAGGAAACCGACCGCGACAAGTACATGACGGCCGAGGACGCCCGCGGTTACGGCCTGATCGACGAGGTCCTGCACGAAACCGACGCGGACAAAGACAAAAAGTCCAAAGACAAGGACAAACCGAAATAACGGCCCTATTGGGAGCTTGGCGGGATATGAGCAATCTGGTTCCGATTGTGATTGAAAAGACCGGCCGCGGCGAACGGGCCTACGATATTTTCTCGCGCCTGCTCAAGGACCGGATCGTGTTTCTCGGCGGCGTGGTGGACGACGAGACGGCCAATCTGGTGATCGCGCAGATGCTGTTTTTGAGCAACGAGGACAACAAGGCGGACATTCACTTTTATATCAACTCGCCGGGCGGAGCGATCACGGCGGGTCTGGCGATCTACGACACGATGCAGTTCGTCCGGTGCGATGTGGCGACCTATTGCGTGGGCCAGGCGGCCAGCATGGGGGCGGTGCTGTTCGCGGCGGGCGAGGCCAACAAGCGGTTTATTTTGGCCAACAGCCGGGTGCTGCTCCATCAGCCGCTGATCTCGGGGGTGATGGAGGGGGCGGCAACGGACCTGGAGATCGAGGCCAAAGAAATCCTGCGGCTGCGGGCGCGGCTGTACACGATCCTGTCGCGGCACACGGGCAAGGACGCCGCGCAGATCGAGAAGGACTGTGACCGTAACCTGTGGCTGGAAGCCGAAGAGGCGATCGCCTATGGGCTGGCCGACCGGATCCTGCAGAAGGCGCCGGAGATCGTCAGCCACAAGCCATCGGATGAGTGATCCCCAAGCAAGGGTCGATTTCATGCGAACCAATCTCGCGGCAATCCGATCCCCATACCTGATCACGGCGGCGCTGGGTTTATGGGCACTGGCCGGGTGCGGCGACATCGGCAAGAGCCCGCTGTGGTCGCAGCTCGAGGCCAAGCAGACGGAAAACACCCAACTGAAGACCGAGGTCCAGAAACTCCAGCAGGAAAACGAGGCCTACCACAAACAGGTCGAGACGCTGTCGGGGATGGACAAGACGGCACGGATGGAGGCGCTGAATACGCTGGACCGCATGGAGATCGCCAAGCGGACGGGGCTGATGGATGAGAACAAAGACGGCAAGAAAGAAACGCTGGTCGTGTATCTGAAGCCCTACGACACGCACGGAGATCCGATCAAGATGGCCGGCCGGGCACGGATCGAGCTGTGGGACCTCAACGCCCCTGCGGATAAGGCGCGGCTGGGCGAATGGGACATCCAACCGGAGGAGCTGGCCAAGATGTGGTCGAGTACCTTTTTGACGAGCTACTATCGGCTGAAGTTCGATGTGGCCAAACTCATCGAGGGTTGTGACAAAGACCTGACCGTCAAAGCCGAGTTCACGGATTATGTTTCCGGGCGAGTGCTGCGGGAACAGGCGACGATTAAGCCGTAGCATCATTTTCGATCCCTCGACTTTGCTCGGGACAAGTTTTCGATTTCACATTTTCAATTTATTGGCATACCCACGCATCCCCCCTTCTATTGGATTGTTCGGCAAGTCAGAATCCTCATCCTTGAAAACCGCCAGCAACATGGTATCCTGTCGCCCATGCAGGACTTTGAAAATCAGATTGTGTGCGGCGATTGCATCGTGTTGCTCAAGAAGGCCGAGGAACCATTTGCGGATCTGGTCTTCGCCGATCCGCCGTTCAATATCGGCTTTACCTACGATCGGTACAAGGACGACCTCGAGGCCGAGCACTACATCGACTGGACGCGGGACTGGATGGCCGAGTGCGTGCGGGTCCTGCGGCCGCATGGGTCGTTATATATCGCCATCGGCGACGATTTCGCGGCGGATGTCCGCCTGATCGGCCGCGAGCTGGGCCTGACACTTCGCAACTGGATCATCTGGCATTACACCTTCGGCCAGCAGACCAAGATGAAATTTGCGAGGGCCCACACGCATGTCTTTTACTTCGTCCGGGACGCCAAGCAGTTCACCTTCAACGATTGGGCGGTGCGGGTGCCGTCGGATCGGCAACTGGTCTATGCCGACAAGCGCGCCAACCCGCTGGGCAAGCTGCCCGACGATGTGTGGAACCAGTATTCGCGGGTCTGCGGGACCTTCCTCGAACGGCAGGGCTGGCACCCGTGCCAGATGCCGGAGATTCTGCTGGCGCGGATCATCGCGGCCAGTTCGAACCCGGGCGATCTTGTGCTGGATCCCTTCAGCGGATCCGGGACGACGGCGGCGGTGGCCCGGCTGATGGGGCGGCGGTACGCGGGAATCGACATTTCGGAGGATTATGTCGTCAACTCGCGGCAACGCATCGCGACGATCCACGAGAGCTACTCGTGCGATTGCGGACCGGTGGGTTCGCTGGACTCGTTGGAAACGCTGGAGCTGCGGCGGCTGTATGCCGAGTGCGGGATCGAGCTCCAGTCGCTTCTGGACGATCCCAAGTTGATGAAATTATTCTGCAAGCAATTCTCCGCTCGAATGAACAACGACAAAGGTTACGATCCGGCCCTGATCGCCGAGGCCGTCAAGAAAATCGCATATTACGATCTCCAGTCCCACACGGTAACGGATCTGACATGACACCCCCAATCGTTAAACCCCGAAACGCATCTCCGATAGCGGCTCTGGCCGGGCTGGGATTGTGCGCGGGGCTGCTGACCGTGATCCAGTCGCCGATCGGGTGGGGATGGCTGGCGTGGGTGGCCTGGGTTCCATTCGTGTGGCTTTGCGATAGCGGGCAACCGACGCGGCGACTGGCGTGGCTGTCGTTCTTTGTGTCGGCGGCGTACTGGCTGGGGAATCTGTACTGGATCGGGTATGTCACGGTCCCGGGGTATGTGATGTTTTGCCTGTACATGGCCTTGTACTGGCCGATTCTGGTGTGGGGTTTCCGGTATCTGCACCGGCGGCGGGGGCTGCCGTATTTTGCGTGCGTACCGCTGCTGGTATTGGGCGCGGAGGCCTGGCAGGGGATTCTGGTTACGGGCTTCGACTGGCGGCTGCTGGCCCACAGCCAGTACGGAAACTGGCCGCTGATGCAGATCGCCGACATTTTCGGGGTGACGGGGATTTCATTTTTGATCGCGCTGGCCAACGGACTGGTCGCGGATTTGTTGACCGAGGCCAGACACCGCGGGATTCGCAAAGCCATTCGATTCGGCAACGGCATCAAGACGGTCGTGACGGCCGGGCTGATCATCGCGACGATTGTCTATGGGCAACGCCGAATTAATGAGACGCCGGGGTGCCTTCGGCCGGGGCCGATGATTGCGGCGGTGCAGCCCAATATTCCGTCGAACATCAAGGAGCTGGCCGACAGCGCCGAGCCGATCCTCAATGACCTGATCGAACAAACCACCAAGGTCTTTGCGGCCGGGGCGGCGCTGGTGGTCTGGCCGGAGACGATGGTGCTGGCGACGCTGAACGCCGGCTTTGTTGCGTACTGCAAAGAGGATTCCAATCCGGTCGTTTTCGACAAGCGGATCAGCGAGTTGGTCAAGGGCAAGGGGAACCTGGTCGTCGGGGCGCACTCGGCGGATCTGGTCTTCGACGAGCGGAACAGCCCGGTGATCCTGCACAAGTACAACTCGGCCTTTCTGTACCGGACCAACGGGATGCAGGAGCCGCAGCGGTACGACAAGATCCATCTGGTTCCGTTCGGCGAGTACATCCCCTTTCGCGATCTGCTTCCGAAACTCAACAAGCTGATTCTCAAGCTGAGCCCGTACGATTTCGATTACCAGTTGACTCACGGCACGCAGCACACGGTGTTCGAGATCGAGGTCGATAAGCAGCGGTACCGCTTCGGCGTGCTGATCTGCTACGAGGACACCGACGCCCAGGTCGCGCGGCAAAACACGCTCGATCCGTCGGGGCAAAAGAAGGCCGACTGGCTGGTTAATGTCAGCAATGACGGCTGGTATGTCCGCTATCAGAACGGTACGGTCATCCCCAGCCCGGAGCTGCCGCAGCGAACGATCCTGACGGCGTTTCGGGCGATCGAGAACCGGGTGTGGATTTTACGGAGCGTTAATACCGGGATCAGTTGCCTGATCGATTCGACGGGAAAGATTCGGGACGGTTTCAAGTCCGGCACTTTGCCCAAAAAGGCGATGGACCGCCAGGCCGTGACGGGATGGTTCGCGGACCGGGTGCAGATCGATCCGCGAGTAACCTTTTTCAGCCGGCACGGGCCGTGGCCCAAGCATTTGTTTGCGGCGGTGTTTGTGCTGATCATCGCGGTGGGGATCGGACAATCCATAGCGGATCGAACGAAGAAAGGAATCTGACATGAACCATCGACTCCTGTTGGGGATGATAGCGTTGCTGCCGGCCTTTCTGGGCTGCCAGACCTTGCAGACGACCCCATCGAAATCTGCGGAGGCGGCTCCCGTTCAGGCCAGCATCACGCCGCAACTCAAAGAGGCCGCCGTGGAGATCATCCGCAAGGGCCTGCAGGACCAGAACGGCTACATTCGTAACGCCTGCATCGAGGTGGTGGTTACGACCCACCAGGAGGAGATGATGACCTTAGTCACCAGACTGCTGCGGGACTCGCTGGTTCCGGTGCGGTTTTCGGCGGCGCTGGCCGTGGGGGATATGCCCTACCGGCCGGGCCGGGCGGCGGTAGAGACGCTGCTGGCGGACCCCAATCCGAATATCCAACTGGCGGCGGCGTACTCGCTTGTGAAACTGGGTAATCCCCAGCACCAGGAGATCGTCCTTCGCGGGGCCCAAAGCCCAGACCCGACGGTCCGGTCCAATGCGGCGCTGCTGATCGGCAAGCTTGGCAATCCGGCCAACCGAGGGGTGTTGCACCAACTGCTGCAGGACCTGGAGTCGTCGGACAAGGCCCGGCTGGCGGCGGTGGAGTCGCTGGCGATGCTTAAGGACCCGACGGCCTATAAAAACCGGCTTTGGCCGCTGCTGATCAGCAAACACCCGGACGACCGGATCATCGGAATCCGGGGGATGGCCGAATTGGGGACCAGCGAGAGCCGGGACGCAATCCTGACGATGCTGGGCGACGACATGGTCGAGGTACGGCTGTGTGCGGCCGAGCAACTGGCCCGGATCGGCGAGAAGTCCGGGCGGGACGAGGTGCTCCGATACCTGAGCCGTGCTCCGGCGGTCGGGA
The DNA here is from genome assembly GCA_003152975.1 of Phycisphaerales bacterium. Taxonomy (GTDB): domain Bacteria; phylum Planctomycetota; class Phycisphaerae; order Sedimentisphaerales; family Anaerohalosphaeraceae; genus FEN-1350. Next base: position 7,620 of record PMBP01000405.1, read on the forward strand.
CCGAGGTTGACATTGCGGATACTTTCGCGACACTGGCGATCGGGCGGATCGGGTCGGCGGACCTGGTGTCCTACCTGCCGAAGCGTCTGCAGAGCCCCTACCCGCTCCAGCAGATCTATGCGGCCCAGGCGGTACTGATGTTGTCGGCCGGAAAACCCGCAACGGGTTCCGGAACGGGGGCCCGGTAGCCGCCGGCACGGTCGCCCCGGACTTGGATAACCGGCCGTGGCAATGCTGATACGCCGGACTTTTCCGCCGGCAATCGGCCGGAAGTATCCCGGCGACAAGCCGGGACGATGCCGCCAAGGAAGAATATCGCGACGGGGAATAAATTTGTCTTGACCTGTTTTTGGGATTCGCATAAAATTCCATACCGAATCGTCGGGTAGGTACTAAAATCGGCCGGATGGCCTGTTCNNAATCGGCCGGATGGCATGTTCGCAGGATGGTTTCTGAATTCGCGAAAGGAGCACAGTTTGAGCGTCCTCACTAAGGTATTGATTGTGCTGTTGTCGTTTTTCTCCTTGTTCCTGTGCGGAATGGTCGTCACCTATGTCAGCACGGCCGAGAACTTCAAGGTCAAGTACAACGAACAAAAGACCGTGAATGTCGACCTCGAGCAACAACGCATCCTTCAGGAGCGGTTGTTCAAGGAGCAGAACAACCTGACCAAAGACAAGATCGCGGCCTATGAAAGCGACCTCCAGAAGCTTCGGGAAGAGAATGTCCAACTCGAACTGGAAAAGCGAAACGCCGAGCGGACCAGTCTGAGTCATCAAGCCCGGGCCGACGGTTGGCAGGGATTGGTGGACAGCTTCTCCAAAACGATTGCCAACATGGAAGAGACGCTGAAGAACACCCAGGTCCAGCTCGACAAGGCACGCCAAAACGGGATCAAGGACCAGAAGGAACTCAGCGAGATCACCGCCAGCTTGTACGAGAAGATCGTGCAACTCGAGGCCCTGGACGCCAAGAGCCGACGGTTCCTCGAACAGAAGCAGGACCTGGAAGACAAGCTGACCAAGATGGCCTCGACGCCCGCCGAACCGGTCACGGCAACTCCGGTCACGAAGGAAAAGACCAATGTCGTCTCGTCCGGTCCGATTCCTTCGTCGGTGGACCTCAAGGGGCTGATCACCGAGCTGAACCAGTCNNATGGCGACGCTGTCGCTGGGAACGGCCGACGGGGTCAAGAAAGATATGGTCTTCCATGTGACCCGCGGCGACGCGTTTATCTGTGACATCGTCGTGACCAGCATCGATGTCAATAAGTCGGCCGGGGTCGTGGNNGTCAACAAGTCGGCCGGGGTCGTGGAACTCAAACAGAAAGAGCCGAAAGTCGGCGATACCGCCAGTACGAAGCTATAACCATGAATGGAAAACAACGAACGATATCGACCAGCGCCGCCTATGAGATCCTGTTGGCGCTGACGCTTTTGGCCGTCGTGATCACCGTGATCCTCGTTGCCGTCAAGTGCCAGACGCAATACGGGACGATCTTCAAAATCCTCAATTGACGAGGTCGCGGTCGACAGGAACTGTGTCAGGGACGATATTCCGGACCCGGTGGGTACTGGAAACACAGCGGCCGTGAATGGATTAGAAGGGAATCGCAGGTGATACTCGATACAATCTTGGGCTGGTTCAGCGTCGATATGGGGATCGACCTGGG
>PMBP01000324.1 GCA_003152975.1 Phycisphaerales bacterium
ATCTGAAATCTCCGGTCAACGCTTGATTTTTCTCCCCGCCTCGGATAAGGTAAAACGCCGTTGAAAGCGGAAACGCAAACCGGAATCAGCGAAGAAAGGAACAAGCAATGTCCAGCAGCCCTCAATCGTCGGTCGCCTCCGGCCGTCTGGTCTCCATCGACGCCCTTCGGGGCTTTGACATGTTCTGGATCATCGGCGGCGGCACGGTCTTCGCCTCGCTGGCTGAGATTTTCCCGCAGCCGGTTTTCAAAACCATCCGCGATCAGCTCGAGCATGTCAGTTGGGACGGTTTCCACTTTGAAGACCTCATCTTCCCGCTGTTTTTGTTCATTGTGGGCGTTGTGATGCCATTTTCGATGGCCCGCCGTAAACAGGAGGGCGGTCGTGCGGCCGTCGTCTTCCATATTCTCTATCGTGCCGCCATCCTGATCCTGATCGGCATGATCCTCAACGGCCTGCTCAGGTTCGACTGGCCCAACATGCGCTGGCCCGGCGTCCTCCAGCGGATCGGCCTGTGCTACGGCATCGCCGCCCTGATCGTCTTCTTCACCGAGTGGCGCACGCAGGCCGTCGTCTTTGTCGTCATTCTGCTGGCCTACTGGGCCGTCTCCATGCTTGTTCCGGTGCCGGGTTTCTCTGCCGGGGACATCACGCCCAAAGGATGCCTGTCCTCCTGGATTGACCAGCAACTCATCCCCGGACGATTCTGTTGTTATACCTACGGGGATAACGAAGGCCTTATTTCCTCATTTCCGGCCGTCTGTACGGCCTTGCTCGGGGCCCTGGCCGGCCACTGGCTCCGCTCGGACCGCTCCGGCCACCAGAAGGCCCTCGGCCTGCTCGTCGCCGGCCTGGTATGTGTGCCCCTCGGCTACGCCTGGGGCCAGGTCTTCCCGATCATCAAGAATATCTGGACCAGCTCCTTTGTCCTCTTCGCCGGCGGCTGGTCGCTCCTCCTGCTGGCCGCCTTCTACTGGATCATCGATGTCCTGGGCCTCAAGAAATGGGCCTTCTTCTTCGTCGTCATCGGCGCCAATCCCATCACCATCTACATCCTCCAGCACCTGGTCAGCTTCGACGACTTCGCCGCCACCTTCCTCTCCGGCATCGCCAAAGCCGCCGGCCCCTGGCAGCCGATCGTCATGCCCCTTGGCGTCATCGGGGCCTCTTGGCTGCTGCTCTACTTCCTCTACCGCCACAAAATCTTCTTCAAGGTCTGATAAGGGATTCTGTTATGCGAAAGGTTATTGCGTATGTCGGGTTCGTTCCGTCGATGATTACCATCGCCGGTCGTTAACGGTCCCTTTGGAGGATAAACAATGCCGGCTGAATATGTCGTTACCACCAAACCCTCACACTGCCTGTTCATTCTGTTCATCGGGGCCGTCTTTTTATATCTGGGATTGGATCTCCGTTTCTTTCATCGGATTCCCGGAGCCAAAGTCGGGCCCAACAATGTGGTCTGGATAGCCCTTTCACTGGTTGGGCTTCTATGCACGATCGGTTCTGTCCGGGGATTTTTTTGGCCGCGGACTTATCTTTCGGCCGATGCCCGGGGAATCGCCCTGTATTCCGGCCGAACGGCAAAATCATGGAATCCCGAAACCCGGTCATGGGACACGACCCGCCGGGCCGGCGATACGCAGTTGATTCCGTGGGATCAGATCGTCGATATCGGCCAGACGCTCATGATAACTGAACGCAGAACTCCGGGTCCGAAGGCCAACCTGCTCGGCGGCAAGTCTTCTTTGGGAATGGGCCGAATCCGGGAAACGAAGGCCAAGGCGCTGAAGGTCCTCTGCGATCGGTCGATTCGACTCGAAGGATTCGATATCTTCAGAATATCCCTGGCATGGAACGGATTGAACGAGAGTGATCTTAAGCAAATGACCAAGGCGGATCGGGACAAGCTGGGGCTGGAAGATCTGAACAGTGGTTTTGTATTCCATCACCGGTACCTGAAGTGGGGGCTCCAGAATGCAATTGCGATTCTGAACCGACTGAAACAACAACAACTCGATTCCAAAGCGACTTAATTCCGATCGATCTCGACGGGAATTCGGAGCCCGGAGTTATGGGGAGGCCAGTTTGCTCTTCGGCGTGGGATATTCCGAGAACGCCTGCCACATCCCCGGCCGTTTGGGGGTGGCGTTCCAGTCATCCTTGACGAAGATCTTTTCCTTCTTCAGGTTTTTACGGCCAGCCCCGCCAACTCAGCCGCAAGAGTAGCACCGCAAAATAGGGACAGTCACCTATTTCGAGGGGAATAAGGGATCCCGAATTTACGGGTGGAATGATTCGCATGGGTGAGTATTCAGCGATATTGGTGGATTCATGTTCGGATTCAAAAAGTGGAAAAGACAACGCGTCAGTCAAAAGGCCTTTCCCGAACAATGGCTGAAAATCATCGAACAAAATGTTCCGTTGTATAAAAAGTTTCCGGCGGCCGATCAAAAGGAACTGCAGCGGCACATCCTGGTGTTCATGAGCGAAAAGCGTTTTGAGGGCTGTGGGGGTCTGGAGATTACCGATGAGATCCGCATCACGATCGCGGCCCAGGCCTGCATTCTGCTCCTCCATCGCAAGACGGATTATTATCCGGGGCTGCCGTCCATTCTGGTGTACCCTCATGCGTATGTTGCTCCCATGACCGAACATCTGCCCGACGGTGTCGTGGCGGAAGGATTCGCCGTTCACGCAGGAGAGTCCTGGCACAGGGGATCCGTCGTCCTGTCCTGGGAGGATGTCAAAGATGGAGCGGCCGACTTTCACGACGGGTACAATGTCGTCCTGCATGAGTTTGCCCATCAATTGGACGATGCCGGGGCGAGCGTTGAAAATGCGTCTGTGTTCCAGGACAGCTCCCGTTTTACCGCGTGGGCCCGCGTCTTTCAGAAGGATTATGAAAAGCTCCGCCAGGATGTAAGCCAGGATCGTGATACTTTCTTGGACGACTATGGAGCCACCGATCCGATGGAATTTTTCGCCGTGGCAACGGAATATTTTTTCGAATTGCCCCGGGAACTTCGCCAGCATCATCCGGACTTGTATCGGGAATTGAAGTTCTTTTATCAACAAGACCCCGCCGAACTATAGCGAGGTGGATGGAAGGATTCGCTGAATGTATACGCCTTTGAAAAAGAGGAACGGTGGGCCTTTTCAACAGCCCCTCTGTTCCGAATTTCAATTATCTTTCATTTTACTGGATTGAAAAAAGTAAAGACCGGACTACTGCTCTACTTGCTTTTGCCGCGGCCGAGCCATAGGAGACTATTTAAAATCAGTTTGTCTTGACTTTCGTTACCGAATGTAAAGGACAGTTCCTTGAGGGGCTTTGGATCGAAATCGAGATCGTTGTGACCCATGTTAAAGTAGATCATCCTGTATTTCAGATGGGTCCACACCACGGGGTAGTCGCCGGCATGCCAGATTTCATGTGGTTTGGGCCCGGTACCCAGCGGAAAGCTCGAAGGATCGATCGACAGCAGGACCTTGATGTCCTTGTTGTCGCGCAGATTGAACTTCCACTTATACCATTCGTTCGGAGAGCTTTTGAATGTTACAGGCAGACCGGCTGTCGCTGGATGGTTCGGATCCTCCACCCGCAGAACGGCCCAAGTCGGTCGCCAGGTGTTGCCCGCATATTCACCCGCACCCAAAAACTGGTTATGATACCAGTCCCAATTCTGCGGGAAGGCCGAAGGCGTCAGCGCAAATGCTGAAAAATGAAAGCCCATCCACGCGCCGCCGTGAGCCATGTAAGTTTCGAACGCTGCGCGCTGGTCAGGAGCATCCGGTCGCGCGTCCAGGAAAACAACCACCTGGTATTTTGAAAGGAATTCAGAATTCAAGTTGTCCCAGTTGGCGGTTGGCTCATAGGTAAAGTGGTATTGGGACGCCTTTTTCAAAAACCACTTGTTGGCCTCCTGTACAAAACTCTTATGCGCCGCTTCGACCTGTTCGGTGTAGAAAGCGACCACCTTGAAAGGAACCGCGGGCTTGCCCGTCGGCCCTGAGGAGTCCGTCTGAGCATGCATTAGCGGCAGCGCCACAAGCATGGCCGTTATAAAGCCAACC
>PMBP01000094.1 GCA_003152975.1 Phycisphaerales bacterium
CGTAATAGTCCCCAACAGCCTTTCGCAATTCCAGAAGCCCCTGGTTATGTCCATATCCGCACACACCGGAAAATTCTCGAAGTGCCTCTTCCGCTTCTATCGGCATCCGCCAGGTCGGCTCACCGAGACCGAGGGAAATAGCATCCGCCGGAGCCCCTTCTGAGAGCATCCGCACCGGGCTGGGGCGCATCCCTTGTAATCGTTGTGCTGTATTCATCTGATATGACCTGTAATCAATAGTTCATGTCGCGGATTTCCCGCACCAAAAGGGTGCAAGTTCCCGCACAGGCCGCATCTTGTCAAGGGGATTCGCTTCGTATGGCTACTCGACTCGGAAGGAAATACTGCTCGACCGGCCATAGGAATCAACGCACATCAGTTGGTGAATTCCGGCCACAGGCTGGTAAAAAACCGCACTGTCCGGCGAAACCGTCCGATACAGCTGACCATCCAAGAACCAGTGCGCTTCCCGGCAGTCAGCCGCAAGCGACGCCTGAAACATGATATGCTGATATTTCGTCGGCGCCGACCCTCGCAGGACATACACCGCATCAGCCTCCGGCGAAGTAATCACCGGTCCTTCCCCGCCAGAGACGCCCCGGCATTCCGGGTTGTGCCGGGGTAACAGACTGATCATCCCCTTCTGCGACATCCAGGACGCCAATCGTGGCGGCCAATCCTCGGCAATTACCTCGTGCGTTGCCTTCCCTGCCGAACAGAATCGGCAGACCGAGTAGCCGGTCTTGGCATCAACCCTCTCGATTTTGTGAACCGTGCACTTGTCGACCGGCGAGACACCCATGATGTACGGCTCGGCTATCAGATCAGGACAGTCATCTCCCGGTAGTTTGCCGGTCGAAGCACAAACTGTCCGGGTCCCAACATTCGGCGGAATCTGAAACCACTTCGTCTGCCCTTCCGGATATAACTGCCCGAAAACCTCAAGCATGAGTGGTGCGGCGATCTCAGCGCCGACAATCGCCACCGATCCTTCGGCCGAGAAATTTCCCGCCCATACCCCAACCGTGTAATCCGGATCAAACCCGATCGCCCAAGCATCTTTGCGCCCAAACGAAGTTCCGGTCTTCCAGGCGACCTTTGGCATCCCAACGGTAAATTCCCAGCTGGCTGGAAGGTCTGGCCGTTTAAGGTCGGCCATGATTTCCGTCACGAGATAGCACGCTTCTGGTGTCAAAATCCTCGATGGCTGCCCCGGCTGGTCTGATTTGCATATCCGTACCGGCAGATATTCACCACCTCGGGCCAGAGTGCTGTACAGATCGCTCAATTGAAGAAGATTCACCTCGCACGATCCCAGAATGATCGGCAGCCCATATTGATTGTATTTTCGATCCAGGGTGGTAATTCCCCCTGCCTGCAGAAGGTCATAGAACTCTTTTAGCCCGACTTTAGCAGTCAAGTTGACCGCCGGCACATTGAGCGACTGGATCAACGCCTCAGACACCGAGGTAATCCCGTGGAACTGCTCGTCATAGTTCACCGGGACATACCCGGCGTAATTGACCGGCAAATCCTCGACTTTGAGCGCCGGCGAAATGATCCCTTTCTGGAATCCGAGAGCATAGACAAAAGGTTTGAGCGCCGAACCCGGAGAGCGTGGCGCAAGTGCGCCGTTCACCTGCCCCTGATGGTTGACATCCGCAAAATCGGCCGAACCGATCATTGCTAACAGATCGCCGGTCTTGTTGTCTAAGACTACCATCGAGAGGTTCTGGATTCCCTTCGCCGCCAACTCCGATTGATAATTTCGGGACAAGTTCTCGCACATCATTTGAAGGCGATAACTCAGCGTTGACTTGATCTCCCCCTTCCCCGGATACGCGGCGATCGCCATCTGGCAGAAATGCGGTGCAGCAACGGCCGGCGTAACTCTGTTTGTGGGAATTTCTTCTCGGAGCGCCTGTTGATAGTCCTCTTCTTGAATCGCTCCCACTTCTCGCAAATGTCCGAGCACTTTGTTGCGCCGCAAAGTGCATCTTGCAAGGTCCTTGTCCGGCCGGAACTGAGTCGGCGATGCCGGCAGTGCCGTAAGCACCGCCGCTTCGGACAACGACAACTTCTCTGCCCCCTTATCGAAATAGAGATACGCTGCCGCACCTACACCCTCGATATTCCCGCCGTATGGAGCGAGGTTGAAATAGATTTCCAGAAGCTGCCGTTTGGAGAACCGAAGTTCCAGTTGCATGGCACGGAGGATTTCGATGAACTTGCCCCCAACCGTCCGTTCCTTTGGTTCCATCATCCGCGCAATCTGCATCGTAATGGTAGAGCCACCGCGGACAGATTTCCCGGCCCGGGCGTTGGCGATCGCCGCTTCGGTCAGCGCGATTGGATTGAACCCCGGATGCCAGTAAAACCAGCGATCTTCGGTGGCGAGTACGCTCGTAATGAGATGGGGTGATATTTGCTCGAGCTTGACCGGCTTGCGCCAGTACCGATCGCTCGATGTGAAGCAATTGAGCAGATGTCCGTCTCTGCTATAAACAAAGGTCGCACTCGGCCGATGCAGCTTGTCCATCGGCAACGGAAAAATGATCCAGTTGCAAACAGATGCCACTAACGCAAAGCCCAGAGCGCCGATCGCGGTCCGTCTGACCCATCGGCGCCCGGTAATCCAGGTGCGCAATTTGCGATACCAGCTCACAATTCCCATTCCTACCGACTGATCGTCAGCACTCCCGATGAGGAACTGCTTCCTAAGAGCGGATTGTACATGCACTCACTGCTCACTGGCGGGACCTTAAACTGGCCGGCGCTGATCGCCCGAACGCTGTAATAGTAGTTGATCGTTTGACCCGGATAGAGATTGACAAAGATCAATAGCCGATCATCCCGTATGTCCTGATAGTCAATCGAAGCCGCCTGTTGCGGAATCCACGACAGTCGCGCGCTGGTCTTGAGCCTTGGATTCTCAATTTCGAATCCGGTGGGCAGCAAGTCGTTCACTACAACATTGTACAGCGCCTTTTCAACCGTACTGATTGTAATCACCCCGACTAGCTGATCCCCCAGCTTGATCTTGGTGAGATCCACCGGTGTCCCATTCTGGGTCAGATATTTGCGCCGCACGGTCATCCCTTTATCGAACTCCGGCGAACTATTATCAAGTGGAATACCGCTCGCCTGCCAGTAATAGAACGCTGGTCCGGTGCCAGTGCGAAGGG
>PMBP01000237.1 GCA_003152975.1 Phycisphaerales bacterium
CCTGATAGCTGCCCATGGCGAAGGCATAGAAACCGTTGTCATCCGGCCAGCGCCACCAGGCGCCGTCGAGGCCGTCGCAGGTCATACCGTTCAGTTTGGTATTGTGCGTGATGGCCCATTGATGCTCGAAACCCGGAAGGCGGGTGTAATCGCCGAACCAGTTGTCCATCATCCAGCTGATGTCGAGGTTTTCGCCGTGCTCGGCATTGATGCGGGCCATCACCAGCGGGCCCATGGCATGGGAGATCTCATACCGGCCCGGATTGTTCCGTTGCCAGCGAAGGGCGGCCTTGGCACAGTCGAGGTATTCGGGCTTGCCCGTCCACTGGTAACCGGCATAGAGCATCCACGCCAGACACGATGCGTTCCCCGGATTCCAATCGACCCGGGTATGGGTGACCCGGCGGGCGTCAATGNNTCCCGGGCCATCTGGAGGAGGAACGAAAACTGCCGTTCAATATTCTTTGCGGCGTCCGGGTTGTCGCGATTGGCATCGGAAAACATCACGCCGAGGGCCAGGGGCCAGTAGCCATAGATCACATGGCTGATGATATTATCCTTTTTGTTGATCCGGTCCCGATATATCCCGTCCCGGTTGTCGAACCAGCGGTTACAGCTCTGGATCCAATCGACGCCCTGATAGGTTTTCATGTCCAATCCGACCAACCGGGCCCCGATAACCCNNTCTTCCAGTCGATTACATTCAAGGGCTGAGGCATCCGCGGCATTTTCTCCACCCAGGGTACACCGATCTGGAGTTCGGCCGATAATGCGGGTAAGACCACCGACATCAGGGTGATCAACGGAAGCCACCCTGAGTGCTTCAATAGCTTGTTAGTCATAATCCCAAGCTTCATCGGAGCGTATCCAAAATGTCGCGAATGGAAAATCGGGCGCCGCAAATGACACTATCGGACGCGCCATAATACACGGTAACCTGATCCCCGTCGGCGCAATGGCCATTGGTAAAAACAACATTGCCGAAGAAACCCGTCCGTTCGTATTCGGCTGTCGGCTCCATGATCGGTTCTCGGGACCGTGCCAAGACCTTCCAGGGCCGCTCCAGGTCCAGCAGCATGACACCGAGGCAATAGCGATTCTTCGGATCGGCCCCGTGGTAGATCTCCAGCCAACCCTCCTGCGTCCGAATGGGCGCAGCACCTGCACCGACACGGGCACTATCCCACATCCCGGAACGGGCGTGGGCCAGGCAGCGATGGCCGCCCCAGTGAACCAGGTCCGGCGATTCGGCAAGCCAGATGTAGTTGCCGCCGATGAAAAGGCTGCTGGGGCGATGCAACGCATAATAACTGCCACCGATGGTTTGGCCGAAGAGGGCACAGTCTTTGTTGTGCGGCGGGAAGATCATGCCAAGGGAACGGATGTGTTTCCAGTCATCGGTGACTCGGAGTCCGACACCCACTCCATGCGCGGAGACGGCGGTGAAGGTCAGGTAATAGGTCGAATCCATCTGCACCACACGGCAATCTTCGATGCCATAAGCTTCCTGTTCACCTATTCCCGTAATCGGAGGATAGGACAGATCCTCGGCGAAACGAACACCGTCATCACTGGAAACCAGTCGAAGATGCGAGAGCGTAGTCAGGAAATCCACTCCATCGTATCGGAGGATCCGCGGATCGGAAAGGTCCAGCCTGGGATCGGAATGATCAAATTCCAGAATCTCTAATTTCCCGTTATCACCAAAGATCGGGCTGGACGTTTTCCCCTTTTTTTGCTCGGGCCGTTCGGCCACGCGCAACAGCAGCCATGTCTTGCCATCGAACCGGAACACGCCGGGATTGAGCAAACACTCAACCCTCATACCGGGGCCGCTGGGGCGGATGTCCCCGGGTCTTAGGATCGGATTTTGCGGAAAACGTTTGGCGATGTCAGCCATAGCAGTCTCGATTTCCCGTTGTGCCCAAATGGTTTACACCTGCAACGGATTCCAATACTTTTCCGCTCCCTTTCGAGGGGCCGGATCGGCCAGAGATTTTGAATCGGGATTACCCTTGATCTGCATGGCCATTCCATCCCATTCAATATTCTGACCCAGACGCAGGGCGATCAGCCCGGCACTTCCGATCTCGGTGACATGGCCGCCGATCTCAAAGGGTGAAAAGGTCGGGTTGCCTCCCTTGCAGGCGTCCATCCATTCCTTCAGATGGAGCCCTTGCACGCGGGGCAGTGTCTTGGGTATCGGCTTAATGGCCTCGTGGTTGTCGCCGCCGACAAATTTGGATTCGCCTTTCATCTTCACATAGCATTCACTGTTCCACAAACCAGCCGACAAGGTCCCCTTCTCTCCTATCAATAAACATCCGGAGGTGGGAATGGATCCGAAGGTTTCCTTCAATCCCACCAAGGCTCCGCCCGGAGGAAGCCCATCCTTGCCGGTCGAGAAGAACAGCGAGACCGCTTCTCGGCCGCCGCGGGCCGGGAAATTGAACCGTACCCGACAGGTGATTGGAAAGCTTTCTTTGCCCAGCCAATCACCTGCGACTTCGATCTTTTCTGGATAATCCAAATTGAGGGCCCGGACCGGGAGACTGAAGGCGTGACAGCAGAAATCGGCCAGAGAGCCGCCGCCGAAGTCAAACCATCCGCGCCATGCACCGGGATGATAGATCCCATTTTTATACGGCCGGGCGGGCGAAGGCCCCAGCCAGTAATCCCAATCAAATCCTTCCGGGATCGGATCCTCTCCGACCGGCCGATCGACGCCGTTGGGCCAGCCGTGCGGCGGGTGCCAGATGTAGATTTCGCGAACCGTGCCCAGAACCCCCGCCTGGATCAATTCCATGCTGCGGCGGAAATTATCTGAGGCGGAGCCCTGATTGCCGGTCTGAGTCACAACCTTGGACTGCTTGGCCAATAGCCGCATGGCACGGGCGTCGCCAACAGTATGCGTCAGGGGTTTTTCGCAGTAAACATGTTTCCCGGCCTTGATCGCCGCAGTGCTTAGAATCGCATGCCAATGGTCCGGTGAAGCGATCAGCACTCCATCCACGGAAGATTCGCGTCGGAGCAGTTCGCGATAATCCTTGTACTGCTTGGCGTTGGTCGCGCCCAATTCCGGCATGGAACGCGTCACTTCCATCCGCTTGGCATCCAGATCACAGATCGCAAGGACATTGGCATGGAGATTGGCCTGGTTGTCTTTCATGAGCCCATGCATCTGACCACCGAGGCCGATGCAGGCCAGGTTCAGTTTGTTGCTCGGGGATTCCTGACCGAGCAGCCGAGAGGGGATAAACTGGGGCACGACAATCATTCCAGCCACGACGCCGCCGACGGTGTTCAGAAACGATCGGCGAGTAATATGCATCTGATTCTTCATGGTTTTCCTTTCGATTTGCCCATTTGCATCGTCATTATATTCATCCCAGGATTCGAGACGGATTGTCCGAATTGTTTATTGCGGTTGCCTTGCGGTTCCCGCCATGTCCTCTTTCTGCTCAAGATCGGCTGCCCATCGAAGACCCCGCAAGAACAATCGTCGGAAACCCGGATTGTTCCAGGACTCGGGACCATGGCCAAGGGTGGTATTGAATATCCGTCCCTTCCCAAAGGTATCCACCCACACCATGGTCTGCTGCTCGGCCCCCCGATCGATCCGGGCCAAACTGTGGCGGGTAGTATTCGGATACGGAGTTCCCTGGTAGGACTCGTCTTCGATCTCAAAATCGGACTGCCCGATGGTAACGGGATGTACTTTGTCTTCGATCCGGATCGGAAACTTTCCGCCTCCGTGCGTGGTGAAGCGTTCGCCCATCAACCGCCAATAGACATCCGAATTTTTGAAAGCATCGGTCGCATGGACCCCGGCCAGTATCCCGCCGTTACTCACAAATTCAGACAGGGCTCGTTCCTGTTGCGGATCGTTGAATTCGCCGCCGGAACCGTAAAAGAGTACCATCTTGAAGGTGGACAGGTTTTGGGAATTCAAGTCTTCCAGGCGTTCGGTCAAGGCAAGTTTGAAATCTCCCGTTTGTTCAAGCCAGGGAGCAACATCAATAAAAAACCCTTTCCAATCATGGCCGCGACCTCCCACCACCAGGACCGGACACTTGGGCTTCATCGCGGATGCAGAAGAATCGAGGGCAATGACTGCATCCAGAAGTATCGCCGGGGGATATCCCGTTCGGACGGCAATGACATTCTCGCCCTTGCGGAAATACCGGCCGGCTTCGATGACCAGATCGCGTGTCGGCCCTTCGTACACCTGCTGGCCGTTGATGAAGACCGTCCCGTTTCCGGTGTGGGCGTCGAATCGCAAACGGGCATATTTGACGGGACTATCCAGAGAGACCACTTTCCGATAGGCCGTCCACGAGGGATGCTCGGGAAATCCCTGCCGGATGTCGGGAGGGGCAATCCAATCGGCCCCGGTCGTAATCATTTTCTTGGACCATTCCATACTGAACAGACGCCGGTCGGGAATCGCATTCCCCGGTGCTTCGACTACATCCCAGGTGCTGTCGTCGAATCCGACCTGTGTCCACGCCTGCCCCTCAGGCTCGAATCGGTACTTCCAAGTTTCATCGGTAATGACATAGTGCATCGGGTCCACTTGACCGCCGCGGTCCACCCCTGTAAGAGACGCCGTAAACTCGCCCCGGATACGGACAGGATCCACGATGGTATCGTTTTGATTGCGGAGTTCCAGGCAGATCGCCAGAACATTTCTGCCGGCAACCAGATGACTGCTGTTCAGCGGCAGGTTTGACTGCGGAAGGTCGATTTTCCCAATATCGTTACCGTTGAGCCAAGCCTTCGCCGAGGCTACCTGGATCCAGGGGATTTCCAGGGCGGGCGGACGGATCTGGCCGGGATGCGAA
>PMBP01000343.1 GCA_003152975.1 Phycisphaerales bacterium
TCGATGGACCTGCTGGACGAGGCCGGCGGCTCGCAAGCGGCCAACCTCGCCGACGAAGCCGCCGGACGGCACGTCGCCCGCCCGGACGAGGCGGCGATGGCCCTGGAGACCCAGCACCGCGTGCTGGGCGCGATGGACGAACTGGACGACGAGTTCCGGATCGTCCTGGTGCTGCGAGATATTGAAGAGATGGACTACGATCAGATCGCACAGGAACTGGGGAGCACGGAATTCAGCGCCCGGGTCCTGTTCTTCCGCGCCAAAAACGCGCTGGCCAAACAACTGACTCGCCGAGGACTGGGGAAGGGGGCTTTGCTGGGGGCATTGGTCATGTTCGGAAAGCTGACGGCGCCGTCGAAGGCGGCCGCAGCGCAGATTACGGTCACGGCCGCGACGACGAAGGTCGGATTGACGGCCGCGGCCGCGGCGGTGGTGGTCAGCGGCAAGGCGGCGGTGGTCACAATGACGGCCGCGGCGATCATTGCGGTCGCTCCGGCGGTGATCCCAACGAACGATCCGGTGGTGAACGACCCAGCGATACTCGCTTCCGGGACCGTCTCGTCGCGAAGCATTGCCGGGCAGCCGATCAATAATTGTTGGTTCTTCTATCCGGAAGGCGCCAATGGACCGGTCATGATGCGCCAGACCCGGCCGGTCGGTGCCGGTTCCCAGTCGGTTTGCCAGTGGTTGCAGAATGACAATGCGAATTATCATTACGATCTGGGCCGCAATACCGTTACGATCAACAACTATCACATGTGGGATTCCGATCTGTCGGTCACTCGGCTTCCGACGGATTCCCCTCAACTGAGCGCCTTTCTGACGCGAATGGACGGCAATACCTTCCGATTCGATCCGATTTTGCGGATCGAGAAGGGCACGCTAATCATTGCCCGCGAAGAGGCCGAGGGGCCGACGCGGTCCTGGTCCACGCGGCACATCAATGTGCTCAACGAGGACTACTTCCAGTGCGACTGGCCGGAAGGGGTCGTTGTGGTGGATCAGCGGGACGAGATGCACAAATTCGGGTGGACCTATTTCCGGATTACCGGTCAGATCGGCGGTCAGCCGGTTACCGGGACCGGTACGATGCCGCTGGTCTATTCGGCCGTCCGGCAGGTGACGCCGACCCTGCAGTTTCAGATCGGCGATCGGATCCAGATAGCCGACGGACTGGACGGGGCCTGGCGACTGGATCGGCAGCAGAAGGTCCGGACGAACTATATGCGGGGCAGCTTTTTCGAGGGGCTGGCCCGGCCGTGGATGGGGTTGCACACGATCGATATCCTCCGGCGCGACGCCGCCCTCCGACAGATGGAATTCCAGACGCGGCTGTCGCACGACCGGAACCATTCGCAGGTCATGGCCGTCAGCGGAAACCTGCGGATTGTTTATACGATCGACATGAACAAAGACTGGATTGAATCGATCTTGCTGGCGGTTCAACAGCCGTCCGGCGAGTGGCAAGATACCGGCCTGCTATCGTTTTCCTATGAGCAACATTTGCCCGCGCAGAACATCGGGATTGACACCCGGCCTGAGCAGGGGCGAGATCTCGCCCCGTCGCCGGGGATCCAGTGGCTGATGACCCTGGCGGGGACGGGCGGCGCCGGATAAGGCAATCCGAGGGGAAAGAAGGTTTCATGACAAGGCCGAAAGGCATTATTATATCCCTGGTAATACTATTATCGGGATTATTGCCTTGTGCGGGGGGAACCGCCATAGCGGCCCAGACTCTGCCCGCCGGCGGAATCGTTGTGCCGGCCGGTCCCAACGCTTCACAAACTCAGAACAATCCGCCCGGAAACGCCGGGGCGACGGATATTCCCTCGACGACTCTGGTCGCGCACTGGAAATTGGACGAACGGTCCGGTACTACGGCGGCGGATTCGGCGGGGAGTCACCCCGGGATCGTGATCGGCGACGGTCTGTGGCGTCCGTATGACGGCCGGATCGACGGCGCGATGGAATTCGATGGTATTGGCGACCAGATCGATTGCGGCAACGGTTCGTCCTTTAGCATTCGCGACCAAATCACGGTTACCGCATGGATCCGTGTCCTTCGATTTGACCGCGCTTTTCAGGCCATCGTCACCAAGGGCGACAACGCCTTTCGTTTGCAGCGGGCGCAGAGCACCTCCACGCTGGAATTTGCCTGTAGCGGCGTACAGGTTCCCGGCACGACCTATGGGAATATTTACGGCACGATTCCGGTCGATGACGGCCTTTGGCATCATGCCGCGGGGGTGTATGACGGCCAAACGATTTCGCTGTATGTTGACGGCCAATTGGATGTCAGCAGCACGGCGACCGGTCGGATCAACCTGAGTTCCTGGCCGGTCCTGATCGGCGAAAACGCGCAAATCCCGCTGCGATACTGGAACGGCTGGATCGACGATGTGCGAATTTATTCGTCCGCCCTGGCCGAATGCCAGATCCAGTCTCTCAGCGCGGCCGGCCGGACCTGGCATGTCAATCGGGCCTCCGGCAGCGACGCCTTTTCCGGCCTGAGCCGCGAGCAGGCTGTGGGTAAGATCCAAACGGCCATCGACCTGGCCCAGGATGGCGACAAGGTCCTGGTCTGGCCGGGCGTGTATTCGGAGAGCATCGATTTCCACGGCAAGGCGATTACCGTGGCTAGCGCCGCCGATGCGGCGATCCTCGAATCGCAGAGTTATGCCGCCGCCTTCCACACCGGCGAGGGGCCATCGAGTGTATTGCGGAATATGATTATTCAAAATAGCCAGTATGCCGTCTATGTGACCAGCGGCAGCCGCCCAACGCTGAAGAACCTGACGATTGTCGGCAATCAGTATGGCGTGCGGTCCTACGACATGTCGGCGCCGACGATTGTCGATTGCATCTTCTGGAACAATCCCTACGGCGATCTTTTCGACTGTCAGGCCAACTCCAGTTGGCTGCGGAACGACCTGGATCCGATGCCGGTGGCGTGGTGGAAATTCGACGAGGGATACGGCCCGACGGCCAAAGACGCTCTCGGCAAAAGCAACGGCTCTCTCAATGGCCCGATCTGGACGACGGGGATTGTTGGCAACGCACTGGACTTTGATGGTGTGGACGATTCGGTCTGGATTCCTGACAACGATACGATCCGCCTGGGAACGGGGGATTTTACCCTCAGTGCCTGGATCTGTCCTCGTTCGTCGGATCTGGTTGAAAGAACCATTATGGCCAAAGCCGAGGGTCTGGACAACAAGGAATACATGCTCCAGATCCGAAACCAGCAACCCCGTTTGGATGTCGAGAAGGACGGCAACAACGGCCGGGCAGTCGGGGCCGCCAATTGTAAGGCCGGCCAGTGGCAACATATCGTCGTGACCTTCAACAGCCGAACCCTGCAGGCAACCTTTTTCTACAACGGGCAGGAACAATTATCTCCAATCTTCGGTCCGGCCATCACAGCACTGCCCGTGCGGCTCAACAACGACCTGCTCATTGGTCTTCGAGGCGGGAGTTATGATGGGTACGGTTTCAATGGCAAGATCGATGAGGTGATGCTATACAA
>PMBP01000141.1 GCA_003152975.1 Phycisphaerales bacterium
CGGTCTCCATCATGCCGGGCATCGAACTGCGGGCGCCGGAACGAACCGAAACCAGCAGCGGGTTTTTCGGATCGCCGAAACCCTTGGCCATTATCTTTTCGACCTTGGCCATGGCCTTGGCGACTTCTTCCTTCACGCCCTTCGGGTAGGTCTTCTTGTTCTGATAATAATGCGTGCAAACTTCGGTGGTGATGGTAAAGCCCGGAGGAACCGGTACGCCGAGGTTCGCCATTTCCGCCAGGTTGGCTCCCTTGCCGCCCAGCAGGTTCTTCATCTCGGCGCGACCATCGGCCTTTCCGCCGCCGAAGAAATAGACCCATTTCTGTGCCATTCTCTGTTTCTCCTACAAAATATAGACAATAATAGACTTTTGGTCATCGACCCAAGATTTCCGGAAACAAAAAGAATCCGAAGTATAGCCCCCGCCTTGGGTTCTGTCAATTCCGAATCATCGGCGTTTGCAGATTTCCACATCAGTCGGGGTGATTTGTTCCGGGCGGACTGGGATCGGCGGAGAAGCGGGGGATTACGCTGTCCGCGACAGGGTTAGGTCCGATAACCCGGTCGATGGATCCGAACGGGATTTTCCGGGGGCACGGTTGATCGTAACTCATTGCGTGACAATGAGATGCGACGAATTGAAGACCCCTTGCCATTCCGGTCAGTCTTTCGATAAGTACCGCCTTCGGGATGACGATAACTCAATACCTGTCCTTTCCGTGATGCGGGAATGTTGCAGGAAAAAGAAGTTAAATCGGACACAAAACGAGTTCAGCGTGAACGACGCGAAAATGTCATCAGTCTCGGCTCATCGCTCTTCCGGCGGAAGGTGGGTGGGGTTTGGGATTCTTTTGGGTTTTATGATCCTGTCCATTGGGGCGACCCTGACGGGATTCCGGCAGATCGCGATGGTTCAACGCCGCAAGGCGTTTGTGGAGGAGACCTTCAGACGAGCGTCCGAGTTGGATCATTGGCTTCTTCAGTCCCAGGTGGTCGGAATGGTCCGGAGTCTCGGGGTTTCGAGTCTTTCCCTGTCGGATGTGGTTCAAGGGGGGGGCCTCGATGATCCGGAGCTGGTGGAGCAGTTGGAACAGATTCGCCGGTTCGCTTCGGCTACGATCGTGTATGTGATGGACTCAACAGGGACCGTTGTCGCCTGTACCCCGTATGGCGAAAAAAAAGAAACGCTGACGGGCAAGAACTATTCGTTCCGGCCCTACTTCACCGAGGCCATACAGGGGCGAAATGTCGTGTATCCGGCCGTCGGCGTGACCACCAACCAGAGGGGACTGTATTACTCGGCGCCGGCCTATTGCGTTTGCGAGAAGGAATGCACCTCTGAAATCAAGGGGGTGGTCGTCATCAAAATGGGGTTGGATACCGTCGATGACCTCCTCGATCAATATCCGGAGCCCGTGGCGCTAATCTCTCCACAGGGGGTCGTTTTTGCCAGCAATCGTCCGGAGTGGATGTATAGGTCCGCGTATCCGGTGGAGGCGACTCCGGCGTCGACGATTCCGGACAAGCCCCAATCCGGACAATCCGTCCCGGACAAACCCGCGGTCCCTTTGCCGGTCAATCTGGCCGAGAAAACCGTCCTTCTGAACCAGCGTCATTACGCCGTCGAATACTCCGAATTGGCCCTGCACGACGCGGCGGGTAACTGGAAACTGATCTGCCTGGACGACCAGAGCCGGTGGTTGCCGTTGAGCCAAGGGGTGACAATCGTGATCACCCTGACGATTTTGTATGGGCTGGGGATCATCCTCCTTCTGGTACGGCGTCGTCAAAAGGCCGCATCGCTGGCCGCGATCGAAAGCGATCGCAAGCTGCGGACCCTGATGAACAACCTGCCGGGGATGGCCTACCGATGCCGAAACGACCAAGATTGGACGATGGAATTTCTCAGCGAAGGATGCCGGGAACTAACCGGATATCCCCCCCAGGAATTGACTGGAAATGCCGTTCGTCCCTTCAGCGACCTGATCCATCCGGATGATCGAGAGATGGTGTGGGCGTCCGTCCAGCGGGCGATCGAAGAACAGCGCCCCTACCAGATGGAGTATCGGCTACGGAACTCCCAGGGCCGGGATATCTGGGTCTGGGAGCAGGGCGTCGGCGTCCTCCGAAACGGACATCTGGAGGCCCTGGAGGGGTTGATCATCGATATCACCGCCCGCAAACTGGCCGAGCAGGCCCGTCAGATCAGTAAAGACAAGCTCGCCCAGATCATCATGGGTTCGCCCGTGGCGGCGTTCGTCATCGACGAGCAACATATCGTTACTCACTGGAACCAGGCGTGCAGCAACCTGACCGGTATCCCCGCCGAAAGCATCATCGGAACCAACCATCCGTGGACGGCTTTCTATTCGTCCCCTCATCCGGTCCTGGCGGACCTGATTGTGGACCAGAAGGACTCGACAGAGTCCCGGCAGTGGTACGGGCCCGAGTGTCGGCCCTCGGCGATTACCGAAGGCGCCATCGAGGGCGAAGAATTCATTGCCCAGCTTGGTCCGGACGGCAAATGGTTGTTTTTCACGGCCGCGCCGATCCGCGATCCGCAGGGCCGCATCCTCGGCGCCATCGAGACCCTGCAGGACATCACCGAGCGAAAGCGATCCGAGCAGACGCTTCGCGAAGCACGAGACGAGGCGTGCCAGGCCCGCAACCAGGTCGAACAAATCAATCAGCATCTGGAGCTGGCGGTGGAGAAGGCCAACCTGATGGCGCGAGAGGCCGTCTCGGCCAGCCAGGCCAAGAGCGAATTCCTGGCCAACATGAGCCACGAAATCCGCACGCCGATGAATGCCGTGATCGGATTCGCCGACTTGCTGGTCGAAGAGCCGTTGACCGAAGCCCAGTTGGATTACGCCCGGACGATTGGGTCCTCGGGGCGACATTTACTTTCAATCATCAACGATATCCTCGACTTTTCNNCAAGATCGAGGCCGGCAAGCTGACCACGGAAGTCCTCGATTGCTCGCTGGATGAAATCCTTTCGGGAATTGAAACGCTGATGCGGCCGGCCGCCCAGGCCAAAGGGCTGCAATGGCGGGTCGAACGGGGCTTCTCGTTGCCGAGCAACATCTGTACCGATCCGGCGCGGCTGCGACAGTGCCTGATCAACCTGATCGGCAACGCGA
>PMBP01000286.1 GCA_003152975.1 Phycisphaerales bacterium
AACAATCGAAAGTCGAGGTTCTTATTCGCCCTCCCGGGCGAGGCCTCCCCGGAGACGAACAGATACCCGCTTTCGATGGACGCTTTCTTGATCAATTCGGCCTTGATGGCCGCGGCCAGTTCGGAATCCAGGCCTTGGGTGGAAACCGATCGGGTCGGCTCGGCAAAGATCACGATTTTCTTCTCGCTCCGTTCCTTCAGGTCGATCTCGGCGGGAACCTTGATGTCGTACGCCGAAGGACTGGCCAAAGCGGAAATCATCAGACAACCGCTCGCCAAGCCGGCAATCGCCACAAGCACAAGAAACATGACTGTCCACCGCGCGGTAACCATCCAATTTCTTTCGCAAGGGATCACAACCACAGGGTATCGCATTGCGCACAAACAAGATACCCATAATTTAACTACACAAACTCAACTTCCATCATTGTTCGAATCACTTCGAGGACCCATGCGGCCAAAACCAATCCTATCCCCCCTGCCGCTAATGTCCAAAACATCCTCTTCGAACGGAACCGGTTCAGGAATGTGCACTGTATCCCGAACAGGCCGGAAAGTAAAGCAAAAATCGCGGCTGCTGCCGCCACAGAATAGAATGTTGCGGCCGCCGGTTGTATATAAAACGACCGGAGAATGTGACCTGCCACGAAGGCCTGACCGGCACGAGTCCAGTAGCATCCGAGGCAGGGAAGTCCGGTCCGTTGCTGAAATCCGCAGACCCCGAACAGGGAGGCCGAATCGATCCAGCCCCAGGCGAAGGCCCATAGAAAGGAGAACATCCCCCCTACCGCCAGGATCACGACTGCGGCGATCCACCTCTGGCGGAAAGTTGCCCTCGTAAAAATCGGGCTCGATGACCGTTGGCTTGTATCCATGATCTTGGTACAATACCCGTCAATTCCCGATTGTCAAGCGGAAAGGAAGCAGACAGTGGAGCACACACATATCCGGTCGATGTTGGAAACGGCCGTGGTGGCCGCCCGGTTGGCCGGCCAGCGGGCGATGGAGGAGATCCGGTATGTCAAATCCTCCATCAAGGACGGCCGGGAGATGGTGACCCAGGCCGACGGGATCTGCCAGAAAATCATTATCGATCGGATCAAGGAATCGTATCCGGACCACGGATTTCTGGGGGAAGAAGGCGGAGCACAGGGGATTTTTCACCAGCCCCCCCGGGGATCGGAGGATATCTGGTGGGTGATCGACCCGATCGATGGGACGAATAATTATGCCCACGGGCTGCTGTGTTTCGTGGTAAGCATCGCGGCGTTCTGGAAGGGCAAGCCGGTTGTGGCCGTGATTTTCGATCCGGCCACGGAGTCGATGTACACGGCCACCGAGGACTCGGGGGCTCAGCGAAACGATTCCCCCATTCGCGTCACCGAGGAACCGCTGAGCCGGTTTAGCAGCTTCGGAATCGACAGCCACTTCCGGCCGGAGATGGCGGGGGCCATCCGAACCATGATGGAATCGACTCGATTTCGCAACCTGGGAACCACCGCCCTGCACCTGGCCTATGTGGCCAAAGGGGCCATGATCGGCACGATCACGACCGACGCCAAGCTTTGGGATGTCGCGGCGGGAACGTTTCTGGTGGAGACGGCCGGAGGAATCGTTACGGACCTGAGGGGACAGCGGATTTTCCCCATCGATGTGGCCGAGGACGCGGGGCAGCCGATCGTCATGCTGTCGGCCAACCGCAAGACCCACCCGGAACTACTCAAGTTGTTTGGCGGCGGCAGTTGATTGGTCCGCCATTCGATGGTATGTTATTATGCGAATCGTGTTGACTTGGACTGACAAACAAACGACGAGATGCAGGGAGAAACCCATGCGAAGGTGGTATCGTTGGAGCGGATTGGCAATCGTACTGGTATTGGCGATCGTTCTGGATCTGTACGCGGAATCGCAGATTGGCAGTGCGGAGATCGGCCGCGATACAATGAAGATGTATCGCCAGAAGCAGACGGGGCAAACGGATCTGAAACCCCGGAGGGTGCAATCTTCGGCGGCGCCGAAACGGACCTTCCAGGAACAGCAGGCCGCGGCGGAAGCGGCGGCAGCGCCAGCCCCTGACACTCAAACCAAACCAGCCGTCGAGGCAACCACTTCGACGACCCCGGTTGTTGCGGAGTCCACGCCTGCAGTTGCGGAACCGAAACCAGTCCTGACGGGCACAGTTCCTCCCGCAACGATGGCCGCTTCAGGGCAAACGACCAAGGACGAACTGCTCGCCCTGCTTCCGGATACGACGATCGCCTGCGCACGGGTCAACAACCTGGACTTCACCCTGGCGCTGATTGATCAGTACTTAATGGGCCTGTCGCCGGTCCCGATGATCGCCACGATGGGTGTTCGTGCCGGGCTGGCCCAGGTCACGCAGGATCAGAATCTCCAGGTCATCAACACCGGGGGCAATCTGACCCTGGTCGTCCTCCCCCCAGCCGGCCAGGGCGATCCTCAGGCAGCTCTTCTGATTCCCTTCAAAGGAGCGGATTCTGCGGCGACCCTTAAAGCGGCCGGTATTCTGACCATTCCGGATACGGCATATGGATTCAAATCCCTCACACCGGCGCAGCTTTCGGCCGACCTGTTCAAAGGTCAGTCCCTTCAGCCGTCGTTGACTACTCGGCAACTGGATGAGACGGCCACGGCACCAATCTGGCTGTATGTCAACCTGCCCAAGGCGGTGGAATTCATCGCCCCGGCCGCCGAGACCATGCTGCAGAATCAGGCGGCGGCCAATCCGCAACTGAAATCGGCCATCGACCAGGCTGAACAAGTCAAGCAGATCGGCAAGGAAATTCAATGCGTCAGCGTCAGCGTCTATCCGAGTGGACCGATGCTGACCCTGGATATGGACCTGATCCCGGCGGCGGGCTCGAAATTCGGCGCCTCGTTGAACAAGAACATGTTCAATCTTCAACCGACTCCGGAAATGGATCCGATCACTCGCGGAATGGTGACGATGCTGCAGGCCCTGAAGGTCAAGGATCCCTCGGCAGTCAAGGAGGAGGCGATTGTCGGGATTCGTAACGCCGACAAGGCCGACTTCGTGGGCGTGTTCTCGGTCCCGGAACTGATCGCAAACATAGCTCAGATCGCCTCGCAGCAACCGGGACAACAACAATCGGCAATGCAACTGATGATGGTCGCGGGGGTCGCCCAGCAAATGGGAACGCAGATCAAGAGCAAGATGGCCATGGCCTTTACCGTCCAGGAAAACGCCCTGAATATCCAGATTGCGATCCCGAAAAAGCATGTCGTGGAACTGGTCCAGGCCGTCAAAGCCATGCAACAGAATATGAATCAGGCCGCCCCGCAGGGCGCAGCAACGCCGCCGGCCACGAAACCCATGGCACCGAAGCGGGTTCCCGTACCTGCCGAACCCAATCAACCCGCCGGGGCGAGGAAATAGTCCGATAATCGGCTATCTGAGTTCGTTCAAAATCACAAACCCTTGTCAACCACTTGGGGCTGACAAGGGTTTCGTTTTGCCGTCTTGTTATCGCAAAATATTTTTCATTTTTATTGGTTGACATTATCGCCGGATTATGGCATAATTGTTTCTATGAAAAGAAACATCTCGTCCAACTTGTTGTGGTGGCGGCGGCCTGTCGGACCTTAAGACAGGTAGGGGATGGTTTCCCGTTACCGGATGAGTACTTCTCGGGCCTGTCGTATAAATCGGCAGGCCTTTTTTGTTTTCACGATGAATTGATTCAAGGAACACAAATATGAGTGTATCGGTTGATCATCCGATTGAACATGCGATTCAGCAAGCCCGGATCGGCGAGATTATCCCGTTGGTTCGGGA
The DNA here is from genome assembly GCA_003152975.1 of Phycisphaerales bacterium. Taxonomy (GTDB): domain Bacteria; phylum Planctomycetota; class Phycisphaerae; order Sedimentisphaerales; family Anaerohalosphaeraceae; genus FEN-1350. The sequence continues at coordinate 3,817 of PMBP01000286.1, forward strand.
AATTCCGATGTCTTGTCCGGTGGAATTTTTCGCCCGACTGAGCGATTACGGCCGTACGGTTCACAGTTGTCTGTTCGAGTCTCGGGACCAGCGGGCCGACAGCGACGCGGGGGAACTGACCTTCGGTACCGCCCGCCCGGCCCTTTACCTGACGGGTCGGGGCGCCGACTTTCGCATCGAAGCCCTGACGGAAACAGGTTGCCGAATGCTCCGCTACCTGGCGGCCCAACCCCAGCGGTTTCCCCGATGCAGCCGGTTTCGGATCTCGGAAAATCGTATCGAAGGCGCCGTTGAGATCGGCACCGAAATGCTCGATGAGCAAAGCCGTCTCAAACGACCCGGGCAGATGGATATCCTGCGGGCCGTGGCGTACGCATTCCGAATGGCCCAGTCGCCGTTCCGGATCACCTGCGGCCTTCTCGGAGCGATCAGTTACGATTTCATCGACCAATTCGAACGACTGCCTTCCAGCCCCAATGATCTGCTCCGCAATCCCGACTATGAACTGTATTTCGCGGATAATATTTTTCTGATGGACCACAAGTCGGGCAAGTCCTATGTGATCGTCAATGCGATTATCACCGACGACGATCGGAAAGGGATTGCCGAACAGGTACAGGATAGTTTTCAGTCGTATTTTGACGCCTTGCGGCGTCCCGCCCCCACCGGCCGCAGGATTCCCTCCCCCCTGGCCGCCGCTGAGACGGATTCTCCCAAGGATCAATACGAAAGCATGGTCCGAAAAGCCCAGCAACATATCGTTGACGGAGATATCTTCCAAGTAGTCCTGAGTCGAACGCTGATGGAACCGTGCCCCGATGAACCGCTGGATGTGTATCGTCGGCTTCGAAAGCTCAATCCATCACCCTACATGTTTTATCTGAAAACTCCCAATACCGTTTTGACCGGGGCCAGCCCCGAACTGAACCTGCGAGTCGGCGGCAGCGAGCAGCGGACCGTCGAGATTCGTCCGATCGCCGGAACCAAGCCTCGGGGCAAGGTTAACGGCAAGGTCGATCCGGACACGGATTTCCGCTACGAGGCCGAATTGAAACTAGACCTCAAGGAACTGGCCGAACATATGATGCTGGTGGACCTGGCCCGCAATGACATCGCAAGGGTGTCGCAGCCGGGATCGCGGGTCGTCAGCGAGATGCTCACGGTGGAGAAATACGAATCGGTCATGCACCTGGTCAGCAATGTCAAGGGAATCCTGCGAGACGATCTGGACGCTCTGAGTGCCTACCTGGCGACGATGAACATGGGCACCCTGACCGGGGCGCCAAAGATTGAGGCGATGAAGATCATTCGGCAACTGGAAACCAACAAGCGCGGGTACTACGGCGGCGCCGTGATGTACCTGACGGTCGATGGGCAGTTCGACAGTTGCATCACGATTCGCAGCATCCAGATCCGCGACCGCGTAGCGTATATCCGAGCCGGAGCGGGGATCGTCTATGACAGCGTCCCCTCGACGGAATTCGACGAGACTCAATACAAGGCCGGCTCATGCCTGCGGGCCATCCGAAATGGAGACTCCGCATGAAAGATCAAGATTTGAATATCCTGTTTATCGACAACTTTGATTCGTTCACCTACAACCTGGTGCAGGCCATGGCCGGCCAGGGAGCGGANNGATTCGTTCACCTACAACCTGGTGGATGAGTTTGAAAAACGGGGCTGCCGAGTCATGGTCTATCGGGCCGACACGATTCTCGATGACCTGATTCGAGCCGGAGCCGCATTTTCGCCGGATTTGTTGGTCCTGTCGCCGGGACCGGGCAACCCGGATACGGCCGGTGTGACGCTGAAGGCGATTGGCCACTTTCACGACAAGCTCCCGATCTTCGGGGTGTGTCTGGGTCACCAGGCCCTTGTGCAATACTTTGGCGGTTCGATCGGTCATGCTCCGAAAGCCATGCATGGCAAGGCCTCACGGATTACGCACACCAACAAGGGCATTTTTCTGGGGCTCGAAAATCCCCTGCAGGCCGGACGGTATCACAGCTTGTGTTCGACGCGGATGCCCGAGTGCTTAGAGACGGTGGCCGAGTTCGAGTCGATCGCCATGGCCGTCCAGCACCGAACGCTGCCGATCTACGGAGTCCAGTTCCACCCGGAGAGCATCCT
>PMBP01000158.1 GCA_003152975.1 Phycisphaerales bacterium
TTCCAGACCTCGCCCATGCCGTACTGGCAGAGGTTCAGGACGATGTCGCGGTCCTGCTTGAGCAGTTCGGCGTACATGACCTGGTAGGGTTTCATGAAATTCTCGAGCTTGTCGCCTCCGGCTTTTTCGGCATAGGAGCACCAGTCGTACTTGAGGAAGTCGAAGCCCCACTCGGCGAAGGTCTTGGCGTCGAGGGCCTCGTGTTCGAAGCTGCCTTCGTAGCCGGCGCAGGTCCGCGGGCCGGGGGAGATGTAGATGCCGGCCTTGAGGCCTTTGGCGTGGATATAGTCGGTCATGGCCTTCATGTCGGGGAATCGTTTGTTGGGCAGCAGGCGGCCTTTATCGTCGCGGGTGGGCCCGCCTATTTCCGGTTCGGTCGAGTTGACCTTGACCATCCAGCAGTCGTCGATGTTGACGAACTGATAACCAAAGTCGGCCATTCCGCTGGCGATCATGACATCGGCGGACTGGCGCAGGATGGCGTCGGTGACGCGGTGGTAGTGGATGTACCAACTGTTCCAGCCCATGGGCGGGGTCAGGGCCAGGGTCTCGCCGACGACAATGCGGAATTCGCGGCGGTCTTGGCCCTGGGCGTTTTTGGCGATCAGCGTGGCTTTGGTGGTTCCGGGCTGGGCGATCTTTCCGGTGATGATGCCGGTCTTGGCGTCGAGGGAAAGGCCGGCGGGAAGGTTCTCGGAGGCAAATTCGACGGGTCGGGTTCCCGTGCAGGGGATGCGGTACAGGAAGGGCGAGTTGGGCCGCACGCCATAGACCTTCGGGCCGTTGATCTTCGGGGCCGGGGCCGGTGCGGGCGTCAGGAGGGTTTCGTCTTCGGCGGGCGGGGCGATGGCCTGCGGATTGTCGCCGGCGGTGAGGAAGCGGGCGTCTGCCCAGTCGGCGTGGTCGTAGTTGACGCCGTCACCGGTGCTGTCGGCCACAAGGATCAGGAGCTTGACGCCCTTGACGCTGACATCGACGGACTTGGCCGGTTCGCCGGCCTTGATGATACCGCTGCTCCACAGTTCCTTGTCGTCGCCGAGGATGCGGAATCGCACGCTGCCGCCCGCCTGGCCGACTTCGTCATCGACGCCGACCGATGCGGAAAACCGTTCGGTGGTTCCGCGGAGGTCCACATACAGAACACTGTCGGCGTGGGTGCCGACGCCCTTGTCGAATTTTTTACCGGCGATGGTGATCGGTGCCGACTGGATGGACTGGTCGATCTGCGGCTTGCCCCAGCCGGCGTTCATCTTGGACAGGTCCAGGCCAGACAGCCAGACGGTGTGATTTTCGGCCGCGGGCTGAGCTTCCGTAATGATTGATGCCGCACCAATTGTACATAAGATCGCCAACCACCTATAACACATAGGACCTCCGAGGATTTTCAATTTTCATAAAACGGATTCAATCGTAAAGAACCTTCAGGTCGTTGCGGATGAGGGCCATGAATCCCGGGCTGATCGATTTTTCGGTCAGCAGGTCGATTCGTTTTCCCGTCACTTCAGATAGTTCCCTTTCGATCCGGACCAGTTCCAGCAAACTCTTGCCTCGGCCAAATCGTACGACAATGTCAATGTCGCTTTTCTTGCTTTCTTGCCGGCGGGCATAGGATCCGAATACACGAATACGCCGGGCCCCATAGCCAAGCAGATTGGATACAATGGTTTTGAATAATTTGTCGTGTTTCTTCATAACCATGCGGAACGATTTCCTGCCAAAAGCTGACGATTTGGATGGGGAACCCCACAGGATAGTGTTGGGGTACTCCACTGCCGGGGGTGGGAGTCGAACCCACACGGGGCTTAAGCCCCTCGGGATTTTGAATCCCGCGCGTCTGCCAGTTCCGCCACTCCGGCGATGGGCAACATTATGTCCGGACGGGCGGTGCTTGTCAATGGTTCTTGTCGGAAAAGATGGGATGATTCGGTTTCGATAGTAAAGGGGGTTCGAAGCGATACCGGACGCGATCCGCCAGAGGCGGACGGTCCCTCCATCCACCTTACTGCGCTCGGTGGCTGCCACGCGCGGGAAATGGGGAATGTCGGAGGCCGCGATTGACGGCGGGGGGACCGGGGGGTATCATGGTTGGACGGTCATGCGGAGAAACTATGGCGACGGAAATCAACATCCTGGGCATCGAGACCAGTTGCGACGAGACGGCGGCGGCAGTGGTGGCGGACGGCCGGATCGTCAAGTCGTCCGTTGTTGCCTCGCAGCATGACCTGCACGACCGATATGGGGGAGTCGTGCCCGAAATCGCCTCGCGGGCCCACATCGAGCGGATTTACCCGGTTCTGGCCAAGACGATGGACGATGCGGGCGTTGGTCCCCAGAATCTGGCGGCGGTGGCAGTGGCCAACCGGCCGGGGCTGACGGTGGCGCTGATGGTCGGGGTGACGGCGGCCAAGACGCTGGCGATGGTGTGGGGCAAGCCGCTGATCGCGGTCAATCATGTCCACGCCCACCTGCAGGCGGCCCTTCTGGCGCAGCCGGACCCGGCGTTGCCGGCCGTGGCACTGATCGTATCCGGAGGGCATTCGAACCTGTACGAGTGCCGCAGCGCGGTGGATCTGCGGCTGCTGGGGCGGACTATCGACGATGCGGCGGGTGAGGCGTTCGACAAGGTGGCCAGCATCCTCAACCTGCCGTATCCGGGCGGGCCGAGCATTGAGAAGGCCGCACGGCAGGGCAATCCGAAGACGGTCGATTTTCCGCGGTCGATGCTGGGGCCTGACTCGTTGGATTTTTCGTTCAGCGGCCTCAAGACCGCGGTGCTGTATCATTGCCGCGGCCAGCAAATGAAGGGCGAAAGCCGTGTGGGCTCGATGAGCCCGCAGGAGATCGCCGATATTGCGGCCTCGTTCCAGGCGGCCGTGGTGGAGGTCCTGGTGGCCAAGACGCTGCGGGCGGCCGATCGGGTGGGTGCCCGGACGGTGGTGCTCGGCGGGGGCGTAGCGGCCAACACGGCGCTGCGGGAGGCATTGCAGCAGGCCTGTAGCGAGACCGGTTTGATTTTGCTGGTGGCGCCCAAGCCGCTGTGCACCGACAATGCGGTGATGGTGGCGTCGCTGGCGTATCCGCTGTTTCAGGCGGGGTGGTTTGCGGACCTGTCGCTGGAACCGGCCTCGTCGTCGGAATAACGCAATAATGGACTTACAATCTTATATAATCACAAGGAAGGGAATGAACATGACCATGTGGACAGGGATGAAGTGGGTAGCGGTTCTGGCGATGGCGGCAATGTTGACGGGGTGTGCGGGTGTGGAGAAGGCCGCGACGCCCTTCAACGGCAAGGACCTGACGGGCTGGAAGTTTGCGGACGATGCGGCCAAGAGCAAGTGGTCGGTAGGGACGGCCCAGATCAGTCCGGCGGATCCCAAACTGCTGGTGGTCAAACCCGGCGGCGCGGAAATGGTCAACACCCCGGCCCAATTCGGGGAGAGCGTGGATATCTATTCGGAGGCCAAGTTCGGCGATTGCCGCATCGAGGTGGAGCTGATGGTTTCCAAAGAATCCAACTCCGGGGTCTATGTGATGGGCGAATATGAAGTCCAGGTGCTGGACAGTTTCGGCCGGGAGAAAATGGGCGACGGGGACATGGGCGCCATCTACAGCGCCGCCACGCCTTCGATCAACGCATGCAAGAAACCGGGCGAGTGGCAAAAATATGTTATCGACTTTGCCGCGCCGAAGTTTGACGCGGCCGGCAACAAGACCGCCAACGCCAAGTTCCTTCGCGTCGAACTCAACGGCAAGGTTCTTCACGAAAATGTCGAGATCAAAGGTCCCACGCCCATGGGTATAACGGGCAAAGAGGCCGCCACCGGTCCTATCATGTTCCAGGGCAACCACGGGCCGGTGGCCTATCGGAACATCCGAATCACGCCGGCCTGCTGCACGATTGCGAAATAACAATCCCGCGTCCTTTTGGAAGAGGAAATGAGCATGGCAACCGATAAGGAGCAACTGTATCAGCAGCGGTTCAAACGCTACACGACCGCGATGCGCAAGGGCAAGCCGGACATGATTCCCATCCGGCCGTTCGTGGCCGAGTTCACGGCCAAGTACGCCGGCTACACCTGCCAGCAGGTCGCGCACGATTACCGGGTGGCGTTCGAGGCGGCGTGCAAATGCGCGGCGGACTTCGACTGGGATGCGGTCGTGGCTAACATGGTGTATGTGTGGACGGGCCTGACCCAGGCGATCGGCCTGAAGTATTATGGCATTCCGGGCCTGCATATTCCGAAGGATACGGGCTTTCAATATCGGGAGCCGCCGGAAGACAACGCCTTCATGCAGGCCGACGAGTACGAGGCGCTGGCGGCCGATCCGGTGGGGTTTTTGTACAATGTCTGGCTGCCGAGGGTCTCGACGGAGATCAGCCCGGCGGGCCGCCCGACCTCGTACCGCAACAATCTGTCATTCGTCAAAGGCGGCATGGCGATGCTGAGCTATTTCACCGCCTTTGGGCCGCAGATCCAGCGGCTGCGGCAGGAAAGCGGGACGGTCTCGGCGATCGCGGGGATCTTCAAGGCGCCGTTCGACATCATCGCCGACAAGCTGCGGGGATACCTGGGGCTGACGATGGATCTCTTCGAACGGCCCAAGCAGGTGCTCAAGGCCTGCGAGGCCCTGATGCCGCATCTGCTGCATGTGGCGATCTCGGGGGCGGATCCCAGCAAGAGCGTGCCGATCGGGTTCTGGATGCACCGCGGGTGCGTGCCGTTCATCAACCGCGAGCAGTTCAGCCAGCTCTACTGGCCGACGCTCAAGCCGGTCATTCTGGAGATCATCCGGCAGGGCTGGCAGGTGCTGTTCTACGCCGAGGGCAAGTGGGCCTCGCATCTGGACGCTTTCGCCGAGTTGCCCGACGCTGGGATCGTGCTGCATGTCGATCAGGACAATATCTTCGAGGTGCACAAGAAGGTGGGGCACAAGTTCTGCCTGTCCGGCGGGATCCCGAACTTCATGCTGGCCTACGAGACGCCCGACACGGTGCGGGACTACTGCAAGCGGATCATCCGCGAGGTCGCGTTTGACGGCGGTTACATCGCCGACGCCAGCGCGATCATGCAGAACGAGGCCAGCATCGAGAATGTGCGGGCGATGACCGAAACCTTCCGTGAATACGGCGTCTATTAAATTGAATATTGGATATTGACTATTGAATATTGGGCAAGGTCGTATCAGGAAACCTGATGCAATTTTGCCTGCCCAAAGCTGAAATGTCATCGATGGTTAAATTGTCGAATGTAATGAAGAGGGAAACAAATATGATGTCAGAGATCAAGCAACCGAAAATCAAGCCGGGCGTGTGTATCCCATGGGAAGAACAACGCAAAGAGCTGCCCAATATCACCGGCGATGAAGAGATATTCAAACGAATCTGGGAAGACAACGAGGCCCTGGCCTACATGTACATCTGGCAGGTGTTGTTGTCATTCTGAGGTTATGGGCTATTCCTATTTCGCGGGAATGACATGGGTACATTCATTGTCAATTCAGTGAGGAAATGATGAATCGAAGAAAATTCATGAAATCGATGGCTGCGGTTGCGGCGGTTCCGTATGTCGTGCCGTCGAGCGTGTTGGGTGCCGACGGGGCGGTGGCTCCGAGCAACAAGATCACGGTGGGCTTTATCGGCACCGGCGATCACGGCGTTAGCCGCAACCTGCGGATGTACCTGGGCCAGCCGGACGCGCGGGCCGTTGCCGTCTGCGATGTCGATAGCAACCGCATGAAGGATGCCAAGCGGCTCGTCGATGAAAAATACGGCAACACCGACTGCGCGACGACCAGGGACTTTCGCGAAATCATCGAGCGGAAAGAGATCGATGTGGTGATGATCTCGACGCCGGACCACTGGCATGTGCTGATGAGCGTGATGGCCGTCAAGGCCGGCAAGGATGTCCAGTGCGAAAAGCCGACGCTGACGATCGACGAAGGCAAGATTCTCGTCAAGACGATCCGCCGCTATAGCAAGGTGTTTCAGACGAGCACCGAGGACCGCTCCGAGCGGATCTATCACCGCATGGCCGAGCTCGTCCGTAACGGCCGGATCGGCAAGCTGCACACCATCAAGGTCAAGTTGCCGCAGCAGCCGGGCGTGCCGGGCGATCCGACGCCGCAGCCGGTACCGCCTGAGCTGGACTGGGACATGTGGCTGGGGCCGGCGCCGTTTGGGCCGTACTGTAAGGACCGCGTGCATTTCAATTTCCGCTGGGTGTGGGACACTTCGGGCGGGATTCTGTGCGACTGGGGAACGCATCTGTTCGATACGGCCCAGTGGGCCAACGACACCGAGCGGACCGGGCCGGTGGCGATCGAGGGCAAGGGGACCTGGTGGTCGGGCGGGCTTTATAACACGCCGAAGGAATACCATGTCGAATACACCTATGCCAACGGCGTCAAAATGCTCTGCGACCACGGCGGCAGCGGCATCCGTTTCGAAGGCAGCGACGGTTGGATCGAAAGCCCAAGCTGGCTGGCTGAGATCCAGGCCAGCGACCCAAAGATTCTCGAATCTAAAATCGGCCCCAGCGAAATTCATCTCTATACCAATCCCGCCGGCGAGCATCGCGATTTTCTCGACTGCGTCAAGACCCACAAGGATCCGTACTTCCCGGTGGATATCGGCCATCGGGTCTCGACGATCTGCCACCTGGGCAACATCGCCCTCAAGCTGGGGCGCAAGCTCAACTGGGACCCGAAGGATGAAAAATTCGTCAATGATGCCGAGGCCGACGCGATGTTGTCGCGGCCGATGCGAAGCCCGTGGAAACTTGCCTGAAAGGTTTGACCATGAAAACGATTGTTCCGATTTTGCTGATTGCGATTTCGACCGTTTCGCTTGTCTGCGCGCAGCCCCCGGCGGGCGCGCCGGCGCGAAACGAGTTTTACGCGATGGACACCAACTTCAACGACGGCAAGGTCCGCACGCCGCAGGAGACTGCAACTCTGCTCAAGGAGCTTGGTTTTTCGGGCTACGGCATTGTCGGCACGGCCAACATCCCGCAGTGGCTTTCGGCGCTGGACAAAGAGGGCCTCAAGTTCTATTCGATCTATGTGGGCGTGGACATCGACTCGGGCAAGATCGACCCGGCGATCCTGCAGGCCATCGAACAGCTCCGCGGCCGGCCCACGATGCTGTGGGTGAACATGGCCAGCAAGAAATTCAAACCCTCGGAAATTGCCGGCGATGCGGTCGCCGTGCCGCTGCTTCGGGATCTGGCCGACAAGGCCTTTGATGCGGGGCTGAAGGTTGCGCTCTATCCCCACACCGGGAACTGGCTGGAGACGGTGCAGGATGCGGTTCGGCTATCGGAAAAGGTCAACCGCCGCAATCTCGGCGCGACCTTCAACCTGTGCCACTGGCTAAAGGTATCGGGCGATCAGAACCTTGAGGAAATCCTGACGGCCGCTCGGCCGTATCTCTTGCAGGTCTCGATCAACGGCGCCGATTCCGGCGACACCCAACAGATGAACTGGGACCGGCTGATCCAGCCGCTGGATGTCGGCAGCTTCGATGTCTCGCAGGTGTTGGGGGCCCTGCGGAGAATCCGCTACACCGGGCCCATCGGCCTGCAGGGCTACGGCATCAAGGGCGACACGCCCGCACACCTGAAACGATCCATCACGGCGTGGGAGCAGATCTGGAGCAAGCTGCCCGCGCGGACCCAACGAACAAGGAGCAACTGACCATGGCTAATCAAATGAATCGTCGTGAATTTCTCAAGACCTCCGCGGCCGTTGCCGCCACCGCCATTGTGCTGCCGCAGATTGTCCCATCGTCGGTCTTCGGCGCCGACGCCCCCAGCAAGCGCGTCACCATGGGCTTTATCGGCGTGGGCAATCAGGGCACCGGCGACATGCGGGGCTTTCTGCAGGACAGGCGTGTGCAGGTGGTCGCTGTGTGCGATGTCAACCGTGAGAGCAAGGGCTACTGGTCCAACGCCCTCGGCGGACGCGAGCCGGCCCGGCGGATCGTCAATGAATTTTACGCAAAGAAGACTGGTAATACCGACTACAAGGGCTGCGACGCCTATGAAGATTTCCGCGAGTTGATCGCCCGCAAGGATATCGACGCCGTCGAGACCGCGGTGCCGGATCACTGGCACGCGATCCCCGTCATCGCCGCGGCCAAGGCCGGCAAAGATATCTACGGCCAAAAGCCGCTGTCGCTGACCATCTCCGACGGCCGCGCGATGTCCAACGCCGTCAAGCGGTACGGCCGGATTTTCCAGTGCGGCAGCCAGCAGCGGTCGGATGTCAACTTCCGCCGCGTCTGCGAGCTGGTCCGCAACGGCCGGATCGGCAAGCTCCAGACCGTCGAGTGTGGCCTGCCCGGCGGCACGCCCGACTATGTGGGCAACAATCCCAGCAAGAAGACCGAAGCCGTGCCCGAGGGTTTCAATTACGAGTTCTGGCTGGGCCCGGCCCCGCAGGCCCCGTATTGCCCGGCCCGCTGCCATGTCAACTGGCGATGGGTGCTGGATTATTCGGGCGGACAGGTGACCGACTGGGGCGGCCATCACCCGGACATCGCGCAGTGGGGCATGGACACCGAATCCACCGGCCCCGTCGAGATCATCAACGCCAAGGGCACCTACAACAAAAACGATCTGTACAACACCGCGACCGAGTACTACTTCGAGTGCATCTATAAAAACGGCGTCAAGCTGGCGATCTCCAACAAACTCCGCGGGGGTGTCAAGTTCATCGGCTCCGATGGCTGGGTCTGGGCCAACCGCGGAAGCCACGAGGCCAGCAGCGAGGCGATCAAGAACGCCCAGCTTGGGCCCAACGATGTGCATCTTTACGAGAGCAACGACCACTTCCGCAACTTCATCGACTGCGTGATCAGCCGCAAGGAGCCCATCGCGCCGATCGAGACGGCCCACCGCTCGATCACGCTGGCGCATCTCGGTAATATCGCGATGATCCTGGGCCGCAATCTCAAGTGGGACCCCGACACGGAAAAATTCGTCAACGACGCCGAGGCCGACGCGATGCTCTCGCGGCCGCTGCGAAGCCCGTGGCGGATGTAACCGTCCGAGGACATCGTTGGCGACGAAGACAAATTAAAATTGAAAATGATGTGTTTGTGGATATCGACAGCATTAAAAATCTGCTGGAACAAGTAAAAACAGGGCGTTGCTCCATCGACGAGGCCGTGCAGAAGCTCCGGCATCTTCCGTATGAAGATCTGGGCTTTGCCCGCGTCGATCACCACCGCGCGATCCGCTGCGGATTTCCGGAGGTGATCTATTGCCCCGGCAAGACCACGCCGCAGATCGCTGAGATATTTGATCGCCTCGCTCGGACCGGCCACAATGTCCTGGCCAGTCGCGCCACGCAGGAGGTCTTCGACGCCCTGGCCGCCGAAGGAAAGTATTCGGCGCTGAAGTACGACAAGGCCGCCCGCGCCATTACGCTGGTCCAAAAGCCGCTGACGCCCTCGGCCGATGTCGTCGTGATCGTCACCGCGGGAACCGCCGATCTGCCCGTGGCGATGGAGGCCAAGGTCACCGCTGAGATTATGGGCTGCAGCGCCGAGCTGATGTGCGATGTCGGCGTGGCGGGGCTACATCGTTTGCTCAACAACCTCGACCCGCTTCGCAAGGCCGCCGTTGTCGTCGTCGTCGCGGGGATGGAAGGGGCGCTGGCCAGCGTTGTCGGCGGGCTGGTCGATTGCCCGGTGATCGCGGTGCCCACCAGNNGCCAGCTTCGGCGGCGTGGCCGCCCTGCTGGGCATGCTCAACAGTTGCGCCTCGGGCGTGTCGGTCGTCAACATCGACAACGGCTTCGGCGCCGGGTACTGCGCCGCCGTGATCATTAACAAGCTTACCCGTGCGAGGACCTGACGATGCAGACGATCACGGCTGTTCCCGTTCTGCCTCCGCGACCGATCGATGGGCACAAGGGCACTTTCGGCAAGGTTCTCGTCACCGCCGGAAGCATGGGCTATAGCGGCGCGGCGGCCCTGACCGGGCGCAGCGCCCTTCGCGGGGGGGCGGGTCTGGTCCGCGTGGCCGTGCCGCGTTCGATCCTGCCGATCGTCGCGTCGCTGGATCCCTGTTACACGACGATTCCCTTGCCCGAAGACGGCGATGGCCAGGTCGCTTCCGATGCGCTGGCCGTATTGCTGCCGCACCTGGCCGACAACGACATCGTCGCCGTGGGCCCGGGTCTGGGGCAGGGGAGGGGGGCCCGGGATCTGCTGGCCGCGCTCGTTTGCCGATCGGAGTTGAAGATGATCATCGACGCCGCCGGGCTTAATGCCCTGGCGAAGACACCCAACTGGATCGGCACTCGCAAGGCCTCGATTGTCCTGACTCCCCACCCCGGCGAGATGCAGCGGTTGTGGGACAATGCCTTTCGCGAGCCGATGCCCGCCGATCGAAAAGATCAGGCCGTTCGATTGGCATCGCAATCCGGTTGCATCGTCGTACTCAAAGGCGCCGGGACCGTCGTCGCCGATGCGTCGCGGGTGTATGTCAACACCACCGGCAATCCCGGCATGGCTACGGCCGGAAGCGGCGATGTACTGACCGGCCTGATTGCCGCGCTGGCCGGACAGGGCTTGTCCCTCTTCGATGCGGCCGTTCTCGGCGTCTATCTGCACGGCCTCGCCGGCGACATTGCCGCCCGCGTACTCGGACAGGTCTGCCTCACCGCTACCGACATCATCGAATGCATGCCCTCGGCTATTCAAACTTATCAAAATCCCCCCGGTCGTCAAACATAATGGCTCCGGAGATCGTATGACTGTTTTTGATGAAACGATTTACCTTTCGGAAAGGATACATCATGAGCGATGAGGCAAAGGCATTTTTTACCAGGCATGAAGGGCTCTTCGCCAAGGTCAAGACCGCCGCGCCCAACACCGTTTCGGCCTTCGGCGGCATGTTCGCCAAGATCATGGGCGACGGCGCCCTCAGCGCCCTGCAAAAAGAATTCGTCGCTCTCGGCATCGGCGTGGCGATGCATTGCGAGCCGTGCATTCGGTTGCATGTCAAGAAATGCCTCGAGGCCGGCGCCACCCGCGAGCAGATCATGGAAGCGGCCTCCGTCGCCGTGATGATGGCTGGCGGACCGGCCTTCACGCATCTGACGATGGTCGTCGAGACCCTCGACGCCCTGCAGAACAAGTAACCGCGGGGGAGGCCATGGCCGCCGTCGAATTCATCACCGATCGTGAAATCTACACCCGCGTAATCCAGACCGAGATCCCGCAGGCGACGAATTTTGTCTGGCTGGGGACCAGCAACCTCAAAGACCTGCATGTCGAGAAGCGCGGCCGGATGGTACCGTTCCTCGAGATTCTCTCCGATCTGATCGAACGAAAAGTGGCCGTCCGGTTGCTTCATGGCAAGGAACCCGGCCCCGCTTTCCGCGCCGACTTTGACCGCTACCCTTCGCTCATTCACGGCATGGAACGGATTCTCTGCCCGCGTGTCCATTTCAAATCCGTGGTCGTCGATGGCCGTTTTGCCTACACCGGCTCGGCCAATCTCACCGGTGCCGGCATGGGCGCCAAGACCGATCCCCGCCGCAATTTCGAATCCGGTATCGTCACTACCGATCCCGCCCTGGTCGCCGGGGTGATGGAGCAATTCGATTCCGTCTGGCGCGGCGCCCACTGCGGCCCGTGCCGCCGCAAGGATTACTGTTCCGATTATCTCGATATCCTTCCAACTCAAAATCCAAGGAGATAAACCGTGACGACGAAAGAAATGAATCGATACAGGTCCCGACTTGTCGATCTGACAACAAAATATGTCAACCTGTCATCCGATGGTCTTACTGAACTATCCGAATTGGCCAAACAGGTTGGGGTATCACCGAGGGATATTCATTCAGCTACTCCAGCGGCTCAAATAATCCAAGAAATCCATCAGGCCCTTCAGACGGCCTCGATGATCAACATGGCCGAGACGGCGGCCCGGAGTTATTGGATCGCTTTGGTCGCTTCGCTGATCGCCCTCCTCAGCGCGGCGGCCGCCTGGGTCGCGGTCTTTGTTCAGATTGTCGGAAATATGAAGCAGCTTTATCTGTAATCCGAATACGCCGCCATTCGGTTTTTCGGTCAAGGTCCGGTAGTATGATAAGTATCAACATTATTGGGCTGGTTATGCCGCCACCTATCTTTCCCGCTCAAGCCGACCGGTAACCCCCTTGAAAAGGCCTGCAAATATTCGGATTTCTGAAATTATTTTTGATCCTCGTCCGAGAAAAACTCCGATCTTAGTGCTGGCCCATTTCTGTTCTCGGTCTTGCGACCAATCCCCCATTTCGGTAATATAGAGAGGTTGTTTTTTGGGGCTGGATTCATAATGTTTATATGGATCATGGGCCAAACACCTGTCGGGTGTTCTTCGTAGAGTGAGTGGGTTCGAACGAGGATTCAGTATGAGTACTAAAACAACGGCGGTACACGTAACGCATGAGGCAGTGGGCAAAATCGGCGGCATCGGAGCCGTCCTGGACGGATTGTTTACCAGCCAGGCGTACAACGACGCCATCGGCCGGTCCATTCTGGTCAGCCCCCTGTTTTCCACCGAAGGCGATGTCACGACGCGGCTGGGCCCGGGCGGGGAGGTTCTCTATTCTTCGCTGGACGGCCTGACGCGGTCGAACTATTACTCCAGCTTTCGCCGGATCGAGGAAGCGTTCAATGTCCAAATTGTCTATGGGCGTCGGACATTCCACGACTCCCGTTCCGGGGTCAAGAGCACGCCCGAAGTCATCCTGATCGACATCACGCGGATCGAGCCGGGCCCCGTCAACGAGTTGAAATCCAAGATGTTCCACGAGTTCGGCATTCGCAGCAATCTCTACGAACATCTGTGGGAATACGAGCAGTATGTGCGGCTGGCCCCGCCCGCCATTGCGGTCCTCAAGGCCATTGGCGCCGCCGAGCGCGACAGCAGCACGGTGATCGTTTCGCACGAGTTCATGGGCATGCCGACGGCCCTGGCCGGCATCCTGGACCCATTTGACTTCAAGACCGTCTTCTACGCTCACGAAGTCGCCCCGATGCGGCACATTGTCGAGAGCCACACCGGCCACGACACGATGTTCTACAATGT
>PMBP01000071.1 GCA_003152975.1 Phycisphaerales bacterium
GGTCGAGAAAAATCGTACCGTTTGCGCACATATCCGTGTAGGGTGGAGAGATAAAAAGATCAAAAATCAAAATTTAAAGAGTAAATTGAGGAGATTACTCCGCTGCAAGAAAAGTCGCTGGTTGCTGGTCACTGGTAGAAGGACACCAGCGGACGGTTGTGTTACGACGGGACTGCGGGTATAACCACGGTGGTGATCGAAGCGGTAAAGACAAACGAAATCAGCTTGAGAAACGCATGAAAACGACGATTTGGGCGGGAATGGTATTGGCGATGAGCGGATATCTGAATGCGGGGGTGATGATTGTGGCGCATCGGGGGGCGTCGGAGGACGCGCCGGAGAACACGCTGGCGGCATTTCGGCTGGCGTGGAAACAGGGGGCCGACGCGATCGAGGGGGATTATTATTCGACCACCGACGGGCAGATTGTGTGCATCCACGACGCGGACACCCAGCGGGTGGCGGGGAAGAAGCTGGTTGTCAAAGACTCGACGCTGGCGGAGCTGCGGCGGCTGGATGTCGGGGCGTGGAAGGGCCCGAAATGGGCGGGGGCGCGGATTCCGACAATTGGCGAGGTGCTGGCGACGGTGCCGGCNNGGCAAGCGGATTTACATCGAGGTCAAGGGCGGAGAGGCGATGGTTCCTCGGTTGCTGGAGGAGATCGGCAAATCGGGGCTAGCGGCCGAGCAGGTGATGGTGATTTCGTTTGACGCGGAAGCGATCGCGGCGGTGAAGGCGGCCGCGCCGCAGTACAAGGCGTTTTGGCTATCGGGATTCAAGAAGGACGAGGCGGGGACGATCCGGCCGACGGTCGATGCGATTTTGGAGACACTGAAGAAGACCGGCGTGGATGGTTTTAGTTCGTCTGCCGATCTGATCGAGGAAGCGGTGGTCCGGCGGGTTCGCGAGGCGGGGTACGAATATCATGTGTGGACGGTGGATGACGCTGAGACGGCACTGCGGTTTGTGCGATGGGGGGCGAGGTCGATCACGACCAACACACCGGGGCGGTTGAGGGAGGCACTGGCCAAGGCCGATCCGACGGCGGCGAAGCTGGAATGGATCCGGGTCAGTCCGGATGGGAAGGGGTTTGTCGCCGGCGAATCGGGGCAGCGGTTTACGGCGTGGGGGTTCAATTACGATCACGACGCGGCCAGCCGGCTGATTGAGGAGTACTGGATTGGGGAGTGGGACAAAGTGGTCGGCGATTTTCGGGAGATGAAGGAGCTGGGGGCCAACACCGTGCGGGTGCATCTGCAGGTGTCGCGGTTTTTGAAGTCGGCAAAGGAGCCCAACGCCGAGGCGCTGGGGCAATTGGGGCGGCTGGTGCGATTGGCGGAAGAGTCGGGGCTGTATCTGGATATTACGGGGTTGGGATGTTATCTTAAGAAGGAAGTGCCGGCGTGGTACGANNTACGACCTGATGAACGAGCCGATCGTGCCGGGGGGAAAAGAGACCGAGTGGCTGGCGGGCGAGTTTGCAGGGATGAACTTTGTGCAGCGGATTTCGCTGGATCCGGCGGGACGAACGCAGGAACAGATCGCGCGGAAGTGGATCGATACGCTGGTGGCGGCGATCCGGACGCAGGACAAGCGGCATTTGATCACGGTGGGCGAGATTCCGTGGGCGTTGTCGTTTCCGGGGGCCAAGCCGCTGTTTCATTCGAAGGAGGTTGGGCCGGGGCTGGATTTTGTCAGCGTGCATTTTTATCCAAAGAAGGGCGAGGTGGACAAGGCCTTCAAGGCGCTGGCGGTGTACGAGCTGGGCAAGCCGCTGGTGATCGAGGAGATGTTCCCGCTGGAGTGCGGGGTGGAGGATCTGGACGCGTTTATCGAGGGGTCGCGGACGATGGCTGACGGGTGGATCGGATTTTACTGGGGCAAGACGATCGAGGAATACGCCAAGGAGAAACTCGACATCGGCGGGGTGATGACGAAGGGATGGCTGGAATACTTCAAACGAAAATCACTAAATTCTAAATCCTAAATTCTAAACAATATCGAAGTACAAAATCATAAATTAAAAGTAAAATGGATTCCGGCTTACGCCGGAATGACAGGGGTTCGATGGGAGACGCGATATGATCGGGGCGATTGCGGGCGACATCATCGGGTCGGTGTATGAGTGGAACAACATCAAGACCAAGGAATTCGAGCTGTTTTCCTGGGAAAGCCGCTTTACCGACGATACGGTGTTGACGGTGGCGCTGGCGGAAACGATTTTGACGGGCCGGCCGTATGTCGAAAACCTGCGGGCGTTTTACCGTTTGTATCCCTGTGCGGGATACGGGGGAAGTTTTCATCGATGGGCGCAGGACCCGGCGGAGGGCCCGTACAACAGTTGGGGGAACGGGGCGGCGATGCGGATCAGCCCGGCAGGGTATGCGTTTGATGATCTGGAGACGACGCTGCGAAAGGCCAAGGAGTTCACCGAAGTCACGCATGACCACCCGGAGGGGATCAAGGGCGGGCAGGCCACAGCGGCGGCGATCTTTCTGGCGCGGACCGGCAAGAGCAAGGCCGAGATCCGGGCGTACATTGAGGCGACTTTCGGTTACGACCTGAGCCGGCATGTGGACGAGATCCGGCCGGACTATTATTTTAACGAGTCGTCACAACGAACGGTGCCCCAGGCGATTCGAGCGTTTCTGGACTCGACGGATTTTGAGGATGCGATCCGGACGGCCGTATCACTCGGTGGCGACAGTGACACGCTGGCGTGCATCAC
>PMBP01000216.1 GCA_003152975.1 Phycisphaerales bacterium
AAACGCCGGCACGAGGCCCGACACGATCCACTCGGTGATTTTCTGGACATTCGTCGTGGCAAACCCAAACGCAATCCCGAACAGGATCACCGCCGCTGAGGTGATATAACCGAGCACAACCAGCCGCCGCCCCGGGGCCTGTGGGTTGATGTACCGCTTGTAGATATCATTGACCACATACGCCGCGCCGGAGTTGACCGTCGANNCGTCGAAACGAAGGTGCTCATGAAGGCCGCCAGCAGCCCCGCCAGGACCAGCCCGCGAAGGCCGGCCGGGAGAAACTGCCGTACCACCTCCGGCAGGATTTTCTCGAAATCGACCTTCATACCCATGTCCTTGAGCTGCGGGCCAAAATACACAAGCCCGATCACCGAGATCCCGGCGATCAACAGAAACCGCGGCGCCAGCGACACCAGCGCCATCATCATGTTTTCCAGCGCCGCCTCGCGCGGGCTGCGGGTCGAGAGGACATGCTGGATCGAGTAATTCGGCGTAGGCCCTGCCATGCTCACCAGCACCCCTTTGAAGAATAGCATCGCCGTGAAAAAGCCGAAGAGCGAATACCCATCGCCTTTGTCGGCTATTGAATTGTACAATTTCTCGTTGAGGGCCGGCAGCCCCTTCGCCGCCCAGTCCAGGTCCAGCCGCCAGCCACTAAACAGGTAGTCCCATCCGGCCGGAACGACCGCGGCGATCTGTTCGGGAGTGGTCTTCATCATCGCCACCGCGGCAATGCATACCGCCGCCACGAAGATCAGCGAATACTGGATCAGGTCGTTGAGCACCACGCTGTACATCCCGCCGACCACGCAGTAAATCCCCGTCACCAGCAGGATCACCGTCGCATAGACCTCCGCCGCATAGGGGTAGTCCCACGGAAGGAAAGCCAGGGTAAAGGTACCGATCCCCCGGAAGGCATACGCCAGGAATCCCACCACGCTGACCAGCGCATAGACCACCACGCTCAGATAAGCCAGCTCGGCGCCGACTCCGGTGCCGAAACGGGTCCGCATCCACTCCGCCCCTGTCAGCACATTCGATCGCCGAACCCAGATACCAAGATAGACCATCCGGAAGACCATGTTAAACAGCGGCCACACCCACAGCAGCCAGACCGCCTTGGACCCGTACGCGAACAGCATCGTCACAAACCACATCGTGCCGGTGATGTCGATCCCGCTGGACCCGTGCGCCACCCCGATGATCCACCACGGCAAGCTCTTGCCCGCCAGGAAATACGACTCGCTGCTGCGGGCCGCCTTCTTGGCGACAAACCAGCCGACGGCGATCATCAGCAGCAGATACACCACGATCACGGCCATGTCCAATGGCTGCATGGGAATCTCCTATTTCGTATAGGGTCTGATTCGATTGAACCGATTCAGTTACGCAGGACAGCTCAAAAGGTGCCGCACCAGTTCCTCCAGCGAGCAGGTCGCCAACGCGCAATACTTATCGCCGCCGCCGTAATAGACAAACAGTGTTCCGTCGATCACCACGGCCCCGCACGGGAAACACACGCCACGATAGAAGCCCTCGATCTCGTAGTCCGTCTCCGGCTGCATGAGCCCGTCGGGCGTGCGATGGCGAACGATCGAAGGATCGTCAAGATCCAGCAGCACCGCCCCGAGCCGATAGTACTTGTCCGGCCCGACGGCGTGATAGATGGAGAGCCACCCTTGCGGCGTCTTGATCGGCGGGATGTTGAATCCCATCTTGGCCGTCTCCCACGGGTACTTGTTGGTCAGAAGCAGTTTGCTCTGGCGGAAGCCCATCAGGTCATCGGCAAAGGAAATCCACGAACTGGCGTGTTCGACACCGTATTTCGGGCCGATCCATTCCAGCGGCCGATGCAGCATGACGAACTTACCCCCGACCTTCTCGGGGAAGAGAATCACATCGCGGTCGTCAAGCATCGGATCCGTCAGCCACCCCGCCCGGATCCAGCTCTTGAAGTCCTTCGTCATCAAGAGCCCCGTCAGCGTCGCGTTGGTCCGCAGGTAGTGCGGAAACTCCCCGGGGCAATCCGGCTTGACATACCGGCCGCGCACCTCGGGAATCCAGAACTGCCCGAACGGATAATGCCGACAGGCGTAGGTGACATAAAACCACTCGCCGATCTTGATCATCCGCGGGTCCTGGATCGTCGCTCCGTCAAAGCCCTCCACGCTCGGATTCAGTACCGGCTCGTCGCTCGCCCGCTCGAAGTGGTATCCGTCCTTGCTCGTCGCCAGGCCGAAATAGCATTTGTATTCCGACCCAGATTCCGCGGCCCGGTACAGCAAAAACACTTCGCGTTTTTCGGCATCGTACCACGCCGCGGGATTGAACACCGCCAAGTCCTCCCACGGATGATCGGGATGCGGCGAAAGGATGGGATTCCCGGCGAATCGTTCCAGCTTCATGGGCTGGGAGCCTAAGCCGGAACGATGCAGTTGAANNCAGCATCTCGACGGCCTTGTCCCGCTGCTGCTCGGCGTTGTTCCGCCGATAAACCGCCACCGCCACCGCCCCCCGCAGCTTGTCGGCAAAGTACGCATTCAGGTGCGCCCACGCCCGGATGTCCTCCAGCTCATCCTGTAGCCCGGCCTTGTTGCGGGCCTTGGCGTTCTTCAAGTCGTCGATCGTCTGCTGCGCCACGCGGGCATTCTGCTCCAACATGTCGGCCAGGTCCATCGGCGTGATCCGCGTCTCGTCGGCGAAGCGTTGTGCAATCAACAGATCCACATAGTCTTTAATCGAATACATCTTGGGATCCAGCGTCGTGTGGTCGATCATTTCATCGACG
>PMBP01000175.1 GCA_003152975.1 Phycisphaerales bacterium
GGCGACAACTCCGACGGCAGCAGTTGGGCCAAGGCGTTCGGCACGATTCAAGCGGCTCTGTCGGCCATCCCGAACGACAAAGGCGGGCATCGGGTCATCGTTCGGCCGGACACCTATGCCGAAGCGAACCTGTTTGGGGCATTTAAGGGCGCGGCGGGCGCTTATAATGAGTTAGTTGGCGACCGCGACGGGAAGCTGGGGTCAGGGGCCACGGGCTGGGTGGTCATCGATTCGGGCGCGCCGGAGGTTGTCGTGCGGACCAATTCCAAGGCCCCAACGGGCAATCCGACCTTTATGATCCTTCCCGATGGCGATCCGAAACAGGAGTGGGGACTCAAGAGCGTGGATTGGTGGGGGCCGTGGAAGTGCGATCCGGCCTATTCGGGGATCATCTGGGATCGGTGGATACTTCGGAACCTGTATGTGACCGGTTCCGAGGGCGGGTTGGGGGTTGATCTGACCTGCCAGGCGGGGGCGGAATTTTCGATGATCGCCGAGGACTGCGTCGGGATCGGGCGGTTTGCCGGGGGGTGCGTGATCGCACATGTCTGTCGGCCCGGCGAGCCGGTGCTCTTTCGGCGATGCTACTTCCTGTGCTTAGATACCTGGGGCGACGCCGGGGGCGTGTATATCCGGGCCCATCACACCTCGATGCCAGCCGAGCCGGACGCGGTGTTCGAGGATTGCACGATCGTCGGGCCGGATAACGCCGTGCAGGTCGGCTATCCGGGATTTGTCGGCTATACGCGGCTGCTGTTTCGCGGCTGCCGACTGGCGGTACTGAATTTTTCCCAGCCGCACGGCACGCCCTCGACCGGCGCGATCTACAGCGACCTGGAAGGCAAGTACCTGCATATCGATCTGGAGGACTGCCTGATTATGGGGTATCGCGTTTTCGGCTGGGTCAAAGACCCGTTCTCGTTCGGGCTCAAGGGCCGGGTCCGGGCCTATGTTCAATACCGACAGCCGGTTCCGGAGGGAATGGAACGGCTGCGGTTCTGGCCGGTGGAGGATTTCGGCAAGATTCTACCGGGATCCTGGGGACCTGTGGGCCGCTGACCCGGAGATTCTGGGGTATGGCATATGTTTATAGCACAGACAGCGATTGGACCCCCAATATAAAATGGGGGGTTTCCACCCGGATGAAAACCGCTCGTTCTGGATGCCGGGTCAAGCCCGGCATGACAACGGGGTTTGTTGGCTCAGGGGCTGTCGCCAAGAAACATGGCCACCCGGTTTTCGATTTTCGGGCATCGGGGGAATTTTCTTGACCTTGTGCGGGTTTGGGCGGATACTATGCGCTTTATAATGCCCTCGGATGGGCATGGACTGCAGATGGAACCGGACAAGACTACGGAAGATAAAGGAGTTCGGATATGCCTCCAGGCAAGTCGTCGGAAAGTCATGCGATGCTGTACACCCTGGTCACCTTCGTGGCGCTGTTTTTGATCGCGGCGATCGGGGCGGGGATTTACTACGCGAAGGCCGAGGAATATCGTACCAATTACGAGGAGCAGAAAAAAAAGGTCGATGAAGTGGCCGGCCGGGAACAGGGAAGTCTGGCCAAGATCGTGGGCAAGAACGCCGAGGGCAAGAGCGCGCTGGGGACGATGGAGTTGTATCTGAACCAGATGATCAAGGCGATCACCGGGCAGGAATCGGCGGACCTCAGCGCCGCCGCGAAGGTCAACGAAGTCGCCATGCAGCTCAACAAACTTCTGGAAGGGCTGGGGGGTGACCGGTTGACGGTCGCCGGGCAAGAGGGGATAACCCTGCTGGGACAGATCGGGTTTTTGAAAACCCGTCTGGAAGAAGAACGCACCCAGGCCAAATCCCTCCAGGCCAAGATCGACGACCTGCTCAAGGGAATGGACCAGCAACAGAAAGACGCCCAGAACCACGAGAAAAATCTGATCGCCGAGAAAGACCGCTTTCAGCAACAGGCCAATGGGGTCCAGAAGCAATACGACGAGCTCAAGGCCCTGATGGAGCAATCGACCGAACAGCAGGTTCAGAATGTCATGGCCACGCTGGACAAGACCAAGAAGGAGTTGACGGACAAGACTGCGGCCTTTGATGCGCTGAGCAAGCAGCTTGGGGATCAGGAAGCGGCGCTGAAGGTGGCGCTGGCCAAGCTGGAGGCGATCAAGCCGCGTCCGGATATCGAGGTCGCCGCGTTCCGCGCCGACGCCAAGATCGTTCGGATCGATTCGCAGGCCAAGGTGGTGTATCTGAATGTCGGGTCCAACGACCATGTCTATATGGGACTGACTTTCTCGGTGTATGACAGCAGCGTCCCGATTCCCGAAGACGGCAAGGGCAAGGCCGAGATCGAGGTCTTTGAGGTTTCGCCGAACGTGTCCGCGGCGCGAATCCTGACATCGTCGGTGAACAATCCGATCGTGCAGCAGGATATCGTGGCGAACCTGATCTGGGACAGCCAGAACAGCAATAACTTCGTGGTCGTCGGCAATTTCGACCTCAACGGCGACGGTATTTCGGATAAGGACGGCAATGCGAAGGTTCGGGAACTGATCCAGCGATGGGGCGGCAAGATCCAGGAGGCCGTCACGATCGAGACCGACTTTGTGATTCTCGGGATCGATCCGACGGCGCCGATCAAGCCGACGACTCAACAGGCCGAGTCCGACCCGACGGCCCAACAGCGATACACAACGGCCCTGGCGGAGATCGAGGCGTACAACAAGGTCGTGACCCAGGCCAAGGCCTTGTCGGTGCCGACCTTCAACCAGAAACGATTCCTATATCTGGTGGGCTACGATCTGTTGGCCAGCAAGAGTATGCCGAAATAATTTCGCGGACTACTCTTCTCGGAATTCAACGGCCTTCCTTCGGGAGGGCCGTTTTTATTTGTAGAGGCAGGAGACATCGATCCCGATGGGGGCGATGAAGATGTCACCGGTATAGATTTCGCTGTCAGGGTGGAGGAACCCGACCTTGGGGGCAACCAAGGTGATGGTGGCGGAGGCGACCACGGTCGAGCCCAGAGGTATTCCGGAGTCGCAGTCCAGGCCGGAGGGGATATCCACCGAAATGATCTCGAGGTCGGTCTCGTTGAGGGCGTCGATGATTTGGTCATAGGGCGGGCGAACCGGGCCGGACAGGCCGGTGCCGAAGAGGGCATCGACAATGAGCGTATCGGGCCGACAGTATTGCAGCACATCCTCGTCGGCACCGGCGGTGGAATTCGCATCCCATTCGACGATGGAGACCTTCATGCGATCCAGAATCGTCAGGTGGGTCAGGGCGTCGCCGGAAACCCGATCGCGGGGAGCGCACAGAATGACGGTCGTGGGGATTTTGCGACCGATCAGGTGACGGGCGATGACAAAGCCGTCGCCGCCGTTGTTGCCGGCGCCGCAGAAGATCGAGACGCCGGTATGGCGGTGATTCTGAAGGTGATCGAGAATCCAGCGAGCGGTATTGGCCCCGGCGTTTTCCATCAGGACCGCGCCGGGAATGGCCATCCGCTCGATGGCCCAGGCGTCGAAGGCGCGGACCTGTTCGCGCGTCAAAATCCGGTATTCGTCGGCTCGTTCTCGACTAAATCGCTGCATGGGGGCATTCTACCGCCAAGTTCGCCGCAGGTCAATTGACAGCCCCTCGGCCGGCGGATACACTACAGCGACTGAAATACGCGAGATTAAAATCCGGGACGATTCATGCACATATTATTGACAAACGATGACGGGATTTACGCGCCGGGATTGTCGGCGATGTATCAACGGCTGACCGCACTGGGCCGGGTCACGGTCGCGGCGCCCAGCGATATCCGTTCCGGGGCCGGGCACAGCATTACGCTGAAGCCCATCACCTGCGAGACGGTGGAAATCATGGGGCATTTTACCGGGTTCAGCGTGGATGGCACGCCGGGCGATTGCGTCAAGCTGGCCCTGCACAAGCTGCTGGACACAGCGCGGACGCCGGTGGACCTGGTCGTGTCGGGGATCAACCACGGCTCGAACCTGGGCATCCACGTGTTTTATTCGGGAACGGTGGCGGCGGCGGTGGAAGGCGCGTTCAACGGGATTCCGTCGATCGCCATCAGCGGCGCCCTCGACGAGCCGATGGACATGGAGGCGATCGCGGACCGGGCGATGGAGGTCATCCGGACCCTGCTGCCGCTGGCCAGCGGGCCGGTGATCAACATCAACATCCCCAAGCTGTCGCGCGGCGCCCCCAAGGGCATCCGCGTGGCGCCGCACGCCACGAGCGGTTATCGGGAACGATACCTGGACAGCAAGACGCCATCGGGGCAGATGACCTATCAGTTTTCGGATGATGTGCCTCGGGATCCGGACATCGACAGCGAATCGGATGTGCGGTATCTTTCCGAGGGGTATATCACGATTTCGGCGCTGAGCATTCACCGAAACGACTTGCGACGCAA
Source organism: Phycisphaerales bacterium (assembly GCA_003152975.1). Taxonomy (GTDB): domain Bacteria; phylum Planctomycetota; class Phycisphaerae; order Sedimentisphaerales; family Anaerohalosphaeraceae; genus FEN-1350. Next base: position 4,412 of record PMBP01000175.1, read on the forward strand.
TCGCCAACTTCGCCTTCGGCTGGACGGCCAAGCCCATCCAGCCCAGGCCGCAACTTAACCTGGAGAGGAACATGGCCAAATCGGTTAAACGGAAAGCGGCGGCGAAGGACTCGCCGTTGTGCATTCTGACGGTGATCGGAAAAGACTGCGTGGGGATCATCGCCAAGGTCAGCAGCGTGATGGCCAAGGCCAACATCAACATCATCGACGTCAGCCAGAAGATCATGGGCCAGTACTTCGTGATGACGATGGGCTGCGACATCTCGAAGACGACGGTCGGAATGAAGGAGATCCAGGTCAAGCTCGACCGGTTGGCGGCGAGTCTGGGGCTGCAAATCACCTTCCAGAACGAGCGGATCTTCAAGATGATGCATCGGATCTGATCGTCTTTTTGTTGACGGCCCCTTGAACAGAACCCGGCGGGTGAAATTATGACAATCTCGGTAGAAGAAGTCTTTGAAACGGTCAACATGACCCTGCGGCATCACTTCGACATCCGCACGGTGACGCTGGGGATCAACCTGAAGGACTGCATGGACCGCAACCTCGGGGCGTTCTGCCGGCGGATCCGCAAGCGGATCGTCGAGATGGGCCAGCAGCTCAACCGGATGGCGGACACCGTGGAGGATCAGTACGGCATCCCGATCACGAATCGGCGAATTGCCGTCACGCCGGTGTCGCTGCTGATGGAGCCGCTGCCGCAGCGGGAAAGCACGGCCGTGCGGATCGCGCGGGAACTGGACGGGGCCGCGGACAAAGCGGGGATCGACTTTATCGGCGGGTTCGGGGCGATGGTGCAAAAGGGCATGACGCGCAGCGACCGAACGCTGATGGAGGCGATTCCCGCGGCGCTGTCGGCCACAAAACGGCTGTGCGGATTTTTGAACCTGGCCTCGACGGCGGCGGGGATGAATATGACCGCGATCGCCGAGTTCGGGGACATTCTCAAGCGGCTGGCCAAGCGGACGAAAAACGGGATCGGATGCGCGAAGATTGCGGTGTTCGCCAATGTGCCGGAGGACAACCCCTTCATGGCCGGGGCCCACCACGGGATCGGGGAGCCGGATTATTCGCTGAACATCGGGATTTCGGGGCCGGGCGTGGTGCGGGCGGTCATTGATCAGAATCCGGAGTGTGATTTAACAGAACTTTCGGAGGTCATCAAACGCACCGTATTTAAGATCACCCGCGCCGGAGAGCTGATCGGGCGGGAGATGGCCCGGCTGATGCGGGTGGATTTTGGCATCGTGGATATCTCCCTGGCGGCCACGCCGAATGCGGGCGATTCGGTAGCCGAGATTGTCGAGTCGATGGGCGTGAGCCGGATGGGTCGTCCGGGCAGCACGGCGGCGCTGGCGATGCTGATCGACGCGGTGAAAAAAGGCGGCTCAATGGCCTCGGGCAATGTCGGCGGACTGTCGGGGACTTTCATCCCGGTCAGCGAAGACGCGGGGATGATCCGGGCCGTGCGGTCGGGCGCATTGAATCTGGAAAAGCTCGAGGCGTTGACGAGCGTCTGTTCAGTGGGGATGGACATGTTCGCCGTGCCGGGCGACACGCCGGCCGACGTCCTCAGCGCGATCATCGCCGACGAGCTGGCGATCGGTGTGGCCAACCACAAGACCACCAGCGTGCGCGTGATCCCGGTACCGGGCAAAAAGGCCGGGCAGATCGTGCACTTCGGCGGCTTGCTCGGGTCGGCGCCGATCATGAAAATTCCCCGGCAGGCGTCGCCGAAATTCATCGCCCGCAGGGGCCGGATCCCGGCGCCGATTCAGGCGCTACGAAATTGACAATTTTCGATTTTCAATTTGATTTTTCGTAGTGCACAAGGTCCATGGGGCATTCGTCATTAGGAGGGCTTGGCATGTGGAACGTAACGGAAACGCCGTGGCTGGGTTTGATTGTCGCGGGGCTGGCATTCGGCATTATCATGATGATTCGCCAGGCGGCCCCGGACAAACGGAACTGGAAGCAACTGGCGATCCCGGCGCTGATTTTGGCCGTGACGCTGGGGCTGGACTACTTCATCCGGACCGACCGTGAAAAGATCGTGGAGGTGTTTCGACAGGCCCGGCGGATGGGCGTTACCCAGGACTTCTCGTCATTCAATCAGATCTTTTCGGCGGACTATCGGGACTCCCGCAACCGGAATCGGGACGAACTCCGCCGCTTCTGCGAAGAGTCGCTGGCGATGACAAGTCTGAAGAGCGTGCGGATCCGCAGTCAGGAACTCGATATCCGGGACGGAACGGCGACCGGTGACATCCGCCTGCGGGTCTGGCTGCACTATCGCGGAGAGGAACTGGAGGTGCAGACACCCTACTGGGTCCGGTTGAGGGGCGAATTCGTCCGGTTGCCGGACGGGGAATGGAGAATCGTCAGCACGGAGATTGTTTCGGTTAACGACGATCCGATGGGATGGAGAGAAGTACCATAGCAAAATTAAATGTCAAAATTCAACTATAAAAAATAGTGGAATATCTTTAATGTATTTGGGAAAGGGCGAGNNCGGGTGAAAGCCGACGGCGGCAAGGTGGCGACGGCCAAGGAATGGATGGAGCAGCGGCGGCCGGAAATCCTGCAATTGTTCGAACGGCAGGTGTATGGCCGGGCGCCGGGGCGGCCGGAGGGCATGGCGTTCAAGGTCCGCGGCCTCGACACCAAGGCCCTGGGGGGCATGGCGACCCGCAAGGAAATCACCGTGTATTTCACCGGCAAGGAAGACGGCCCGAGCATGGACCTGCTGCTGNNACATTCCCAACGCGGCCAAGCATCCGGCGCCGGCCTTTCTGGGGATGAATTTTTCCGGAAACCAGACGATCCAGAACGACCCGGGCATTACGCTTTCGACGCGATGGGTTCGGGACGCCAAGGACGAAGGAATTGTCAACAATCGGGCCACCGAGGCCTCCCGCGGGAAAAACGCCGATCGCTGGCCGGTCGAGATGATCCTGAAGCGCGGCTATGCGGTGGCGACGGTGTATTACGGGGACATCGAGCCGGACCACAACGAAGGATGGAAGGACGGCGTGCGGGGATACTACCTCAAACAGCAGGGAAAGACCGAGTTCGCCCCGGATGACTGGGGGGCAATCGCGGCGTGGGCGTGGGGCCTGAGCCGGGC
>PMBP01000188.1 GCA_003152975.1 Phycisphaerales bacterium
GCTTCCAGGGATCCAGGTAGATGCGCTTGTACTTGAGGACGGTGTATCCGCCAAAGACGATCAAGACCAAACCGGCCAGCCCAATCAGCGAACTTCGGAACCAGGTCGGACACTCGGGCAAGGCAAATCGCCCCGTGTCGCCGGCCTGACGGCGTGCCGTAAAGGCAAGAATCGCCTGCTCGACCATCAAGGCCATGAGGGGACAAGCCGCTGCGGCCGCGATGGGAATAAACCGGCGCGAACGGATCGCCATCATGACCGTCAACGCCACGATGACGATCATGGCCAGGTCGATTCGGGGCATTTCGTAGGCCAATGTCGAGAACCGCCTTGTCCGATCCGGAAGGATCGGCGAGGTCTTGGGGGCCTTGATCCAGCGGGTGGCCAGCCAGATTGCCACCGCCAGAATGGCCAAGATGCACAGGACGCCAAAGGCCTCCTCGTCGCCGACGGGATTGGGGACTCCCGGCTGGCTGGTGGGATCCATCCAGTTGAAGGCCGGCCGCCACTCGTTGACGCTGCGCCACGAGGCGGCGTGCTTGCTGATACTGATCTCGAAGGTGTGGGTCAGGTTGGTCAGGTGAAAGGGATTTAGCAGGACCATTGCGACAAATGCCGCCGCGCCGGCTCCCATGACCCAGCCGACCTTACGGTTGGAGACCAGCAACAGGTGATTTCGGGCCACAATCAGAACAATGCTCCCGATGATCATCGCCGCAAAGGCCATCACGAAGGTCATTTGATAGCCGCCGATAAACGACTGTACTTGCCGGAGCGTCTCCTTGGGCAAGCCCGAGGGAATTGAAATCGAAAACCGAAGGATCAGGATCAAGAACACAAGAAAGCTTGCGCCGATCGAATAGGTCATCCGCAATCCCCGGGGGATCGAGGAACCGTATGCCAGGGCCACGCTACCCCCGCAGAACAGCAGGATCAGCCAAAAGACCCCATCCGAAAAGATCGGCGCCGCGGTCGGTTCGGACCCATAGAATGCCTGATAGAGATCCTGGTACATGGCGTCGCCGACAAACTTGCGGGTCAGACCAAACAGGACCAGCCACAACAGACACGAACAGGCACAGAGCGTCCATTTCTTCGGCAGGTTGGCCAGCAGGTGAATCAGCACGAACGGCACCAGCATGATGAAGATGTAGATATAGCCGCCGTGGACATTGGCCCAGAACACCGTTGCCGGGACCAGCAGCCAGATGTAGCGGATATTCCGATAGACCGCCATCGCCACGATCAGCAGGAATAGCGGGGCCATGAGGTTGGCAAAGCACGCCGGACGGATGTCGAAGAAGGTCCGGCCGACGAACATCGCGAAGGAGGCCGCCGCCGCCGAGCCGGGCACCGACGCCCCCATCGTTCGCGCCAACAGATAGACGACAATCACATTCAGGAAATACAGGCCGAACTTCCAATAGACCAGCGCATTGTAGTTGTATTGGCCGTCGGTCCCGAATTTGTCGACCAGCCAGTAGAACATCACATGGGTCAGCCAGTTCTGGTTGATCCATCCCGTCGGATGCCAGGTTCGGATCGTCTCGATGCTGAAGGGCTTGCAGAGGGTTTGGGCCCACTGAGGCCACTGCTTGATACTTTCCTGCGTCGGGCCGGCCGAGTGGCTGTTGAAACTGAACGGTTCGACGGTGTTGACGCCGTGGTTGACGAAATGCCGGCCGCACGCCAGGGCAACCCAAGTGTCGCCGGCGGCGACCATGTGCGTGCTGGCGTGGAACGAAAACAGAAACATCACGGCCCAAAACAGAACATACGGCCATCCCCGGAAAATTGAACGAGCCGTTCCGGGAATACCCCCTGCGCTATCACTCAAGTCGGTGATAACCGCTGTTGCGGACGATTCAGATTTCGATTTCGGGCCTGGGTTTATTTGAGCCATTCGGCAATCCGGTTGACACCCTTTTCAATGTTCTGGATGGAACAGGCAAAACTCAGTCGGATGTTGTTTGGCGCACCGAAGGGGGCTCCGGGCACCACGGCCACATTGGCCTGTTCGAGCAGGGCCTGGGCGAATTCCATGCTGCCGGCGATCTTGACGCCGCCAATTGTACGGCCGAAATGTTTGGACACATCCGGGAACGCGTAAAAGGCGCCCGTGGGCCTGGGGCACACGACGCCGGGGATCGCGTTGAGAAGTCCGGCGATGATCTTGCTGCGTTTCTCGAATTCCAGCCGCATCTTCTCGACGGTGTCGGAAGTATCCTTGAGGGCCGTGATGGCCGCATCCTGCGTGAAGGTGACGGGGTTCTGGGTCATGTGCGACTGGAGCCGGGCCATCGCCTTGATCACATTGGCGGGTCCGGCCGTATATCCCAACCGCCAGCCGGTCATGGCGAAGGTCTTGCTGAGGCCGTTGACGGTCAGCGTGCGGTTGTAGGCGTCGGCGCTGAGGGCGGCGAAGCTGATGAATTTGGTGTCGCCGTAGATCAGCTTTTCATAGATCTCGTCGGACAGGACGACGACATCGGTGCCTTCGAGCGCCTTGGCCAGCGCGGCCAGTTCGTCGGGCGTATAGGTGAATCCGCCGGGGTTGTTCGGCGAGTTGAGAACGACCATCGCGGTCTTTTTCGTCAAGGCGGCCTTGAGCTGGGCGGCAGTCATCTTGAAGTCGTTCTTCGGGTCGGTCTCGACGACCTTCATGGTCCCCTCGGCCAGCTTGATCGTCTCCGGGTAGGTGACCCAGTAGGGGCAGGGCATGATCACTTCGTCGCCGGGATCGATCACGGCCTGCATGGCCGCGTAGATCGAGTGCTTGGCGCCGATATTGACGATGACCTGTTCGGGCGTATAGGTCAGGTGGTTGTCGCGCTTGAGCTTTTCGGCGACCGCCGTCCGCAGTTCCAGCGTTCCTTCGGCGGGCGTGTAGCGGACCTTGCCGGCCTTGAGGGCCTTGATGGCCGATTCCTTGATGAAGTCCGGCGTGTCGAAATCCGGTTCGCCGGCCCCGAAACCGATGACATCGATCCCCTGGGCCTTCATTTGTTTGGCTTTCGAATCCACCGCGATCGTCGCCGACGGCGGTACGGCCTGCGCTCGTTTGCTGACTTTCATGTGAACCATTCTCTCCTGATTGTCCAAAGTCCTGTTTCAATCCCAGCCATATCGATACGGATATCTACATCAATTGGGGCCGGATGTCAAGACAATCTCCCCGGACATTCGGGGAACGATCCTTCTATCCATTGTTACGGAGAGGGGGGTGAAGCATTACAGTACCCTCATGTATCCCGGGGTTATTTCCCCGGAGTGGCTCCGGAATTTACGGGAATCAGATGATTTTTAGTTAAAAAGTCCGCGACCAACTCCGCTTTTAAGGCCGCCCCTTTATCATTGAGATGCCTGCCGTCCGTATA
>PMBP01000017.1 GCA_003152975.1 Phycisphaerales bacterium
ACCACGCCGCGCTTGCGCAGCATCTGGGTGACGGTGAGCACGAGGTCGGTCGCCGTCATGCCTTCCTTGAGCTTGCCGGTCAGCTTGACGCCGATCACCTTCGGACAGGTCAGGTGAAACGCCCCGCCGCCCATCGCCACCGCCACATCAAGGCCCCCCGCCCCGATCGCCAGCATCCCCAGTCCTCCGCCCGTCGGCGTGTGCGAGTCGCTGCCCAGCAGGGTCGCCCCCGGCCGGCCGAACCGTTCCATGTGTACCTGGTGGCAGATGCCGTTGCCCGGCCGGGAAAAGAACACCCCGCTGCGGGCCGCCACCGTCTGTAGATATAAATGGTCGTTATGGTTCTCAGGCCCAAACTGCGCCATGTTGTGATCGACATAGCTGACCGACACCTCGGTCTTGGCCCGCCGCACACCCATCGATTCAAACAAGAGAAAGGCCGTGGTACCCGTGGCGTCCTGCGTAAGCGTCTGGTCGATGCGGATCCCGATGGGCGTTCCCGGTTGGAGAGTTCCTTCGACGAGATGGCTTTCGAGGATTTTGTGTGTCAGCGTCTTGACCATGTTCAATCCCTTTCCCATGAGTTCATTCAATAGGGTTCGATACCATATTATATCGCTTCGGTCAATACAATTCCGCGAGGGAATTGGACGAATATGGACTTTCTGTCATGGGTACGCTATACTCAAACCGAAGAGAGAGAGGGAATCGTTGCCCAATCGAAATAGTCCGATAATACTACAAAATACCCGTTTCAGGGTCGGGTATTGAAGCGGGTTTGGAAAGACGAATATGCCGGGAATTGCGTTGTTGTGCTGTCTGGATGGGCCCGTGGACGGAGCCAGACCGAAGTTCCAGCAGGCCCTGCAGTCGGCCTGTCTGTTCGACGACTATGCGGCCCGGATCGACTTCCAGGACTCTCGCACCCTGGTGGGTTCGGCCTGCTATCCCGCCTATCCTCTTTGTCGTATGGAAAGCCCGGAGCTGGTGGTGTGGCTGGACGGACGAATCTACGGCATCGCAGAATCCCGGCTCCAGTCCGAGCTTCTGTCATTAGTCGAGGAAGTGTTCCGGAATTGGGGATCCAGACAAGATCGTTTGGCCTCGTGGATGCTCTCGACCGACGGCGAATTTGTCTTGGTGGCCCACCACAAACCCACGGGCCGATGGGCCTGCTGGAATGATCTCTGTTGCCGCCTGCCGCTGTATCTCTATCGAGAGTCCGCCTGCCTGGCACTATCCCGGAATATCCATGTCGTTTCCGCCCTGGCCGAACCTCGCCGTTTCGACCGAATGGCCATCGCTCAGTTCCTTCTGTTCGATTTCGCCCTGGAGACTCGAACCTTCCTCGAAAATGTCCAACGGGTTCCCGGAGCCACCCTCGTCCGAATCGACCCCAAGTCCGGGCAGGTCCATTCCGAGTGCCTCAATCCGTTGAACTTTGAGACCAAGGAGCACGCCGAAAAATCCCTCGACCGGAATGCCCGCCACATCGCCGAGCAATTCACGCAGGCCTGTGCCCTTCGGGCAAACGCCGGCCGTTCCACGGTGGTCTCGCTCAGCGGTGGGTTGGATTCCCGGGCCGTCGCCGCGGGCTTGAAGAAAGCCGGCGTTGATTTTCAGGCCCTGACCTGGATCGATTCCCGGCGGGTCGCCGATCTTGATGTCAAGATTGCCGAGCAGGTCGCCCGTACGCTAGATATCCCCTGGCGGCTTTTCGAATTGAAACCGGCCGTGGGGCGGGATCTGTTCGAAGTCCTGCGGATCAAGTTGGGACAAATCTATCTTGTCTCGGCCCATCTGCTGCAGCATTTGCGCAATGCCCGCGCACGGGGCGGTCCCGGTATGACCTACATGACCGGCAATGGCGGCGACCACCTCCATCAGGACCTTCGCCCCATCCATCCGATTCGCCGAAGGGATCACTTGGTGCAAACCCTTCTCGGACAACAGTTCCGTGCCAGCCGAGGCCACCTGTCATTGGATATCGTGGCTCGCCTGACAGGATTCTCCTCCGACGATATTCTCGGCGAATTGGATCAAGTCGTGTTCCGGTATCCGGAGCAGGATCTCAACCAGAAATTTGTCCATTTCCTTTTGTCCGGGTATTACTTTAAACGATACCTTGAGGGCGATGACCGCAATCGTTCCTTCTTCTGGAGCACTTCCCCGTTTTGGTCAACGCCCNNCCTGTTTGTGTACATGTGCAACTGCCCGGACGATCAGAAAAAAAAACATCGGTTGTACGCCCGTTATCTGGCCGAGTTGAATCCGGACCTGTGCCGGATCGATCGAGTGCCCAACCATCAGCCCTACACCCTGCCGATCGGGGCCCCCGAGCCGGGCTGCACAACCTCTCCGTTCGGGATCCCGGAATCCGTATGGCGCCCGATGAAAACGGCATGGAAGCGGATTCGCCGCCGGGTGATCCCCGCAACGGGGTCCATCCCCCGGCCGCAAAGTTTTGTTCATTACCCGACCCTTCTGGACTGTCTCCGAAAACAAGCGGCAGACAACCCGGTTGTCCGGAATACCCTTTCTGAACCGGTCCTTCGCGACATCCTCGCCCGCCCCGAACAGTTCAACGGGGAAGCCATAGGCCTGTTGGTCACCATAACCTCCATGCTCGAATATGTCTCCAGCGGAAACAGCTCGATTCTTTGGTTCGCCGACTCGATTCTCGACTCATTCACTTAACCAAGCGATAGGACACGATGGATCCCATAGACGATTTCGACGACTCACAATTCGGCCCGGCCCCTGCGCGCCCCCCCCAGAGCCCCCTGTATCAGCGGGCCGTCATGGGCGGCCTCTGGGTGGTGGCCCTGAATTGGACCAACAAGTTGTTGGGGTTTATCAGCTTGGTTGTTCTGTCCAATATCCTGGGTTCGGCCAAATGGGGATTGATGGGAATCGCGTCCCTGGTGATCTCCACTCTGACCGTCTTTACCCAGACCGGATTTGCCACCGCTCTCATTCAAAAACGCGATGATGCACGGGATTATCTGGACACCGCATGGACGATCGAGTTGATCCGGGGAACCTGCCTCTGCGTCATCTTGTGGATCGCGGCGCCATGGGCGGCGTCGTTTTTCGATCAGGATGGGAAATTCAAACCCTCCCATGTGGAAAAACCGGCGGTCTTTCTTCAGGCCCTTCGCGAAGGGAAGACGCCGATATCGTCCTTCCTCTATTCCCGCCTGTCTCCGGACATCCGGGCTTTGGCGGAAACGATCGGGGTCAAATCCTCCGTATCGAATGAAGTCAAACAGGCCCTCAGCGAGGACCTCAACGGCGTGCTGGCCGGGAATGGCTGGGAGGATCCTGCGCTGCTAACCGGGATTGTGTTATCTCCCTATACCCAAAAGATGACGGCCCGGCCGGGCGTCGATACCCTCCGTCTCCATCGGAGAATGCTACAGGATGCCTTTCCCCTGTTGATTACCGAGACCGTCCTCGACCGCGATACCATCCTGTGGATTATCCGTCTGCTGTCCCTGATCCAGGTGATCGGGGCGTTGATCAATATCGGAACCCTCTATTTCAAAAAAGACCTGCAGTTCCATCGGGATTTTGTCTTCACGGTTATCTCCTATCTGGCCGAAACCGGGGTCACCGTTATTCTGGCCATCGCGACCGGAAGCATCTGGTCGCTGGTCTGGGGCAAACTGTTGGGCGTAATCCTGAAATGTATGTTCAGTTATATTGTCCACCCCTATCGTCCCCGCTTGCGCCTGGAATGGGCGAAGGTCTTGGACTTGTGGACCTTCGGCCAATGGATCTTTTTCGGAGGAGTGCTGGGCTTTTTCATGAACCAGGGAGATCGGTTGNNTTGTCCCCGCCACCGAAATTACCACCGTCATCGCGGAAGTCACCTTTCCGGCCTATTCCAAAATCCAGAATGACTTGCCCCGCCTTCGGAATGCCTACTTCAAAGTCTTGCGACTGACCGCCTTTTTCTCCATTCCCCTGGCCGGCATGGTCTTCGCCCTCTGCGCCGACTTTGTCCGGTCGTTCTTCCGCGAAGAATGGTGGCCCATGATTCCCGTACTACAAATCCTGGTGTTCAAGGGGCTTCTCATGTCGATCCATGCCACCTTCGGAGCCGTCTTCCAGGCAACCGGAAAACCCTTCGTCACGGTCTATATGCAGATCGTCCGATTGTTCCTCATGGCCGCTCTCCTCTACCCGCTGATTGCCCGATGGCAAATCCGCGGCGCCGCCATGGCCATGGTCCTCGTTGCCTTTCTCATGCAGCCCTTCGGGTATTGGATGGTGATCCGGATCCTGCAATGCAGTCTCCGATCCATTCTGCGGGAGGTCTGGATTCCGCTGACGGCTTCGATGGGGATGGTCCTGGCCCTATACGGAATCCGCCATGCGGTCTGCGCCGGGTATCACAATGTCTGGACTCTGGGTGGATTGGGATTCGTGGGCGCGTCGATCTATCTGTTACTGATGCTGGCCTTTGAGGGGTCGGGCCTATGCCGGATCCGGCCGCTCTTGACGGAAATCGTCCATACGGTTCTTCAAAAACGATCGTCTCGTTCGGCCGTATCTCAATCGAATTCCCCCATTGACGAATCCTGACACCGACACGAGCCGGAGGACCTAGCCCCCCGCGGCTTTTTTGCTTGCCTTGCCCGGTGGTTTCGTCTATGCTTGGTTGTGGTTGGATCAAGTAATCATTCTATCGGCAGGAACATATCGCGTGCAGCGTCGTATTCAGGTCATGCAGGAATCGTGGAGTCACTTGATCGTCCTCGACGCGTGTCGATATGACGACTTTGCGCGGGCCTGGGATCGGTTTTTCCCGGCCGGCCGCTTGGAGTGTGGGGACTCCGTCGGTACCGCCACCGTCGAGTGGAGAGACCGTTCCTTTCCCAACCTATATCCCGATGTGGTCTATGTCTCCGCCAATCCCTATATCAATTCCCGAAAACCCGCCCTGGAGTTTTACGCCCTCGATCATTTTTCAGCCGTCGTCGATGTCTGGGCGACGGACTGGGATTCGACCGCCGGAACCGTCTATCCCGACAAGGTGACCCGGGCCGCTCTTCGTGCCCATCGCGACTTTCCCGACACACGGCTCATCATCCACTACATTCAGCC
>PMBP01000393.1 GCA_003152975.1 Phycisphaerales bacterium
GATGTCCGCCATCGGTCCATTCGGATTCGGGCAACAGACACATCGTGGTGTAGTTGTGGATGGTCTGTCTGGTAAAGGGCTTGCAGCGAACCACTTCGCCGATACGGTACATCTTGGTCGGCGGTTTGATCCCTGCTTCCTTTTTTGTAGTTGTCAATTCCACGCCTCAATGACCGTCGATCCAAGCTGTGATCATCGATCCCACAGTACCGGAACAGAGGGAACCGATGCAATCCTCATCATCCACAATCCTGTAAACATCCAAAGCGTCCCATGACGGTCGGAACATGTTTTACGCTTTGCAAAATGTAAAACACAATGGCAATTCAGTCAAAGGATTTTTTGGAAGAATTTCAAAAAAACTTTTCGTATTCCTCGTGGATTCGCATTGTTCTCCATCTTCCCATCCGGGACACGCACTGACAATTGGATCGATTCTGTCTCATCTTCTGGAATGATAACGACTTATGATCGAGGGATGGTGATCGGAGTCAAATCCGGAGGCACTTGTATGAAGATAGGGGCGGTCCGATAAAAATTGAACAGAAATTGGGAGATAAACCGATCAAAGCTGATTGGACTCGAAAGAAGTAGATTGCGGCCGGGGGGCGGGTATAATAACGGTCCAACTCAAAGCAAAAGGAAACGGCATGAATGGACAATTCAGACGATTGGTCGGGCGGTTTGGCCTGTGGGTATTTCTACTGGTGGTCATCGGGGTCGGCGGATGTGGCGCCGACAAGAAGGGCAAGTTCACGGACGAACAGATGGCCCAGTTCCCGCTGTCAACCCGGTATAACTTGCCGGGGCCGTCGGGGGGTATGGCGCTGAATGTTAATACGGAGACAATTACGGTCGAAGAAGTCGTAAAATTGCTCAAGGGATCGCTCGAATTGCCGGCGAAGAATGTATCCGCCGAGTCGTTCCAGGTTCGGGCCCGGGCATTGGTCGAGGATACCGTCCGAGAGAAGGTGATCGACATCCTGCTGTACCAGCAGGCCAAGAGCAAGGCCTCGGAGAATATCGACGAGGCGCTCGACAAAACGGTGGAAATGGAGGCCAACCGGTTCGTGGCGGATTATGGGAACAATTACGCGCAGGCCCAGGTGTCGCTATCGGCCAGAGGGATGGACTGGAAGGGGTACCGTGACTTTCAGCGGAAGTTCCTGCTGGTGCAGTCGTACATTTCCTCGGAGCTCAAGGACGACAAGCCGGTCATGCACAGCGAGCTGGTGGAGTACTACAACACCATCAAGGACAATCGTTTGCGGACGGAGGGATCGGTCGAGTTTCGGGTGATCGATATCATTCCGGAACGGCTGACGGCCGAACAGATCGGCGAAACGGGGCAAACGCGTCCGGAGGCGGCGCTGCGGATCGCTCGGGAACTGGTCGATCGGGCCGGCAAGGGGGAGGACTTTGCGGAGTTGGCCAAGACCTACTCGAACGACCTTCGCGCGACGGTGGGGGGGCTGTGGCGGCCGATCGAAACGGGCAAGGGATCGCTGGCCAAGCCGTTCGACGTGCTGGAGACCGAGGCGCTCAAGCTCGATCCCGGACAGATCGCCGGGCCGATCGTGGCCGAGGGGCATGTGTTTATCCTGCGGCTGGAGAGCAAGAAGGCCGCGGGAGAAAAAACCTTCGCCGAGGCGCAAAAGCAGCTCGAGGCCGAGGTCAAGCTGATCAAGAAAAAGCAGCGGTACGATAAGATGCTCGACAAGATCATCGCCCAGGCGGATATCAAGAACCTGGACCAGTTTGTGGATCACTGCACGGCGGAGGCATACCGGAGATATCGGATGGAAGAAGGGAAATGATTAGAGCAATATCAGGCATATATACTACTCTATTGGCGTGATTGGATCGGCAGCCGATGGATGACATTCATTCGGTGACGGATCTGGTGGAGGCGGCGGGAGGGCTTGCGGCCTCGACGGTGGTGGTCGCGGGGGGCGACCGGGTGGAGGATCTTCGCTTGGTGGAGTCGGCGCGGGACCACGGGATCATCGATCGCATCATTCTGGCCGGCGATCGCGAGGGAATCGAGCGGGCGATCGAGGAGGTGGGGATTGAAATCGACCCCAAGGACATCCTGGCGGCGGAAGGACCCGAGGCGGTGGCGGATGCGACGCTGGAGGCGGTGCGGGGCGGCGGGATCGACATCGTGCTTAAGGGCAGTCTGTCCACGCCGATCCTGAATCCGCGGATGCTCAAGCTGGCGGTGCGGCCGACGATGAGTCTGGTGACGGTGTTCGACGCGGCGCCGATCGCGGGCGGGCGAATCGTGCTGATGACGGACGCGGGATTCACGACGGTTTGCACGATGGAGCGGATGGCGGACATGGTGACCAACGCGGCGGATGTGGCGCGGGTGGTGCTGGGGATGCGGCGGCCGCGGGTGGCGATTTTGTCGGCCAACGAAAAGCTGATCAAATCGCTACCGTCCACGAAGATGGGGCTTGAACTGGCGCAGCGGGACTGGCCGGATGCGGCGGTGTGCGGGCCGCTGTCGCTGGATCTGGCGACGGATCCGGAATCGGTGGAGGTCAAGGGCCTGCCCGAACTTCCGAACGCCGCGGAGGTGGCGGGGTGGGCGGATATCTTAGTGTGCCCGAACCTGGAGTCGGCGAATGTGCTGTACAAGATGCTGACAGCGATGAACAAATACGGGCAGGCGTCGCTGGCGAGCATTACAATGGGATTTTCGGTTCCGTATAGTATCATCTCGCGGGCGGACACGATGGAGACGCGGATGGTGTCGATCGCGCTGTGCAGCATTTATGCTCAGCGGACGCACGGCGGTGCGGGTCAGGCCGAACAGAATCGGAGGGCATGAGCATGGCGGACGGCAAGCAGCATTGGGTGTTTCGGGCGCATGTGGTGGATCGGGCGGGGGCCCTGACGAGTATCGCCTCGGCGTTCAGCAACGAGCGTATCAGCATTGATACGGTAGTCGGGCACGGCAGCGAGGAGCACGCCGGGGTGGATGGCAGCGTGGTGCTGACCTTTTTTGGCAGCGAGCAGGAGAAGGATGTGATGGTCCGCAAGGTCCGGCGGCTCAGCAAGGTACGGGCGCTGGAGGAACGGCCGTACGAGTCGCAGAGTCTGCGGAAGGCGGCCATCGTCCGCACGGTCCGCAAGCTCAAGCCCCGGGATGTGGCGGGCGAGGAATCGTTTTTGACCTGCGAGGCGGTGGGGCACGACGCGGCAAAGGGGTGGACCTATCTACTGGCCGGGTCGCCGAGCGAACTGGACCAGGTACTCCAGCGGCTGGCGGCCGAAAAAGCGGTGACGGACCTTGTTTATTCGGTGGTGGGGCTGTGAGCCGTTTCGATTTTCCCAATTCGATTCTGGAGGGGCAGAGGCGATGAACCTTCCGTTGGCGCATGGGATTGACCTGGTGGATTTTGCCCGGATCGAGTCGATGATCGAGCAACACGGGCAGCGGTTCATGGATCGGGTGTTCACCGCGCGGGAACAGGCCGAGGCGGCGGGAGTCAAGAACCGCATCGAGAAGCTTGCGGGGCGGTTTGCGGCCAAAGAGGCGGTGATGAAGCTGGTGGGGACCGGTTGGCGGGGTGGGGTGGCGTGGACGGATATCGAGGTGACCAACGGGCCGATGGGCGAGCCGCGGCTGGAGATTTCCGGCGAGATCCGGCGGGTGGCCGAGCAGATGAGGATCGGACCGATCGCGCTGAGCATCACGCACACGGCCAACTTCGCGATCGCGTCGGCGGTGGCGGTGCGGGCCGGGTCATGACGGCGGGGGCGTTCGATTGCGTTGTGGTCGGGGGCGGCCACGCGGGGGCCGAGGCGGCCTGGGCGGCCAGCCGGCTGGGGGGGCGGACGGCGCTGGTGACGATGAGCCGCGAGACGATCGCCAAGATGAGTTGTAATCCGGCGATCGGCGGGCTGGCCAAGGGGCAGATCGTGCGGGAGATCGATGCGCTGGGGGGATTGATGGGGGAGGCGATCGACGCGACGGGGATACAGTTTCGCACGCTGAACCGCTCGAAGGGTCCGGCGGTGCAAAGTCCGCGGGCGCAGGCCGACAAGTACGAGTACAAGAATTGGGTACGGCGGCGGCTGGAATTGGCGGAGGGGCTGACGATTATCGAGGGGATGGCGGTGGAGGTCGTGGTCGAAAACGGCGCCGTTGCGGGAGTGTCGCTGACGGACGGGCGAAGGTTGTCGGCGGCGGCGGTGATCCTGACGACGGGGACTTTTTTGCGGGGGATTTTGCATTGCGGGGACCAGCAGTGGCCGG
Source organism: Phycisphaerales bacterium (assembly GCA_003152975.1). Lineage (GTDB taxonomy): Bacteria > Planctomycetota > Phycisphaerae > Sedimentisphaerales > Anaerohalosphaeraceae > FEN-1350. Next base: position 4,268 of record PMBP01000393.1, read on the forward strand.
GCGGGCGGCTGGAGGAACCGGCCAGCAACGAGTTGAGCGATTGCCTGCGGCGACTGGGGTTGACGGTCGGGCGGCTCAAGACCGGAACACCGGCACGATTGGCGGGGGATACGATCGACTATGGACGGTTGGAGCGGCAGGATGGGGACCAGCCGCCTGTGCCGTTTTCATTTTTGACCGAGCGGATCGATCGGCCGCAGGTTCCGTGCTGGATTACTTACACCAATCCCCAGATTCATCAACTCCTGCGGGACAATCTCCATCGGGCGCCGATGTATTCGGGGCAGATTCAATCGGTCGGGCCGCGGTATTGCCCGAGTATCGAGACAAAAATTGTACGGTTTTCCGACAAAGAGCGGCACCAGGTTTTTCTGGAGCCGGAGGATCGGGCGGGCATGACAGTCTATTGTAATGGGATCAGTACTTCGGTGCCAAAGGATGTGCAGGAGCAGATGATCCGGTTGATGGCGGGGACGGAGAAATCGCGGATCGTGCATTATGCGTATGCGATTGAATACGATTACTGTCCGGCGACGCAACTGAAGATCAGTTTGGAAACCAAGGCCATCGGGGGATTGTATCTTGCCGGACAGATCAACGGGACCAGCGGCTACGAAGAGGCAGCGGGGCAGGGCCTTCTGGCGGGGATCAACGCGGTGCGGAAGTTGAACCGGCAGGAGCCGCTGGTTCTCGGGCGGGACCAGGCGTATCTGGGCGTGATGATCGACGACCTGCTGACGCGGGAGATTGACGAGCCGTACCGGATGTTCACCTCGCGGGCGGAGTATCGGCTGTCGCTGCGGTCGGACAACGCCGACGCGCGGCTGACGCCTATCGGTCGGCAGACCGGGCTGGTGGACGAGCGGCGATGGCGGCGATTTGAGGCCAAACGGGCGGCGATGGAGCGGCTGCGGGAGTGGTTGAAGGCCACGCGGACGGCCGGGCTGAGCGTTTGGCAGCGGCTCCAGCGGCCGGACGACCCGGAGGCGGCCGATTGGCGGCTGCATCCGGAAGTGGCGGCGATGGAACTGACGGAAGAGGTGATCGCGGCGATCGTGATCGAGGCCAAGTACGAGGGGTACATGGGTCGGCAATCGCGGCAGATAGAGGATTTTCGGAATCTTGATAATATACGATTGCCGGAGGCGCTGGACTATGCGTCGGTGCCGCACCTGCGATTTGAGGCCAGGGAAAAACTGTCGGCCCATCGGCCGCACAGTCTCGGGCAGGCGGGGCGGATCGGGGGGATTACGCCGGCGGACCTGATGGTGCTGCAAATCCACCTGAAGAAGTGGCACGGGTAGCGAGCAGGGGAAACAGGCGAGGATGAACAGAGCGAGAAAAAGCACTAAGAGGCTCTAACAGAATGAAT
>PMBP01000047.1 GCA_003152975.1 Phycisphaerales bacterium
TTCCCATATCCTGACTCCTTATGCAATTCGTCAATCGCCAATATCGAAGATCCGCTGAGGCGGATTCAATCGCCAATCAATAGTTACTGCCGCGCTCCCTCCACTCGCCATAGACCCTCGCAATCTCCTGGGGGCCCACCGTCCCATCCCACACCGCCACCCCATAGCGCAAGTTCATCGGCTTTCCGGCCGTCAGTTCCATCGGTGTCTCGTGCAGCCGCATCGTCGCCGACAGGTAGGTGAACGGTTCCCGCATCGTGAACCACGCAACAGGCCTCGGGTTGGACGGGCTGTTGAACATGGCGATCGTCACATCTTTTCCGTCAACCTGCCCCTGGACCGCGCACCAACGGCCCGGTGTAAGCCGCTCGTCCCCGCGGACCACCGGACCCTCTGCCTCGTTAGCATAAACAAAACGGGCGACCTTGTCCATCGACTCGACAAACCGCATCCCCAGCCCGAAATAGTGGCTCCCCGTCAGCTTGGCCGCCGCCATCCCCTCCGGCCGCATCAGCCGCGACCGCCAGGTCAGCACCGTCGCTGTGCCCCGGAGGGTCGTCTCGATCGATCGACCCTCCTGCAACAACATACCCTCCGGCCCCATCCAGTCGAGCTTCTCCACAAGCCGCCCCATTTCCCCCGACCGGCCGTCCGTCAGAATGCTGTTCGATCGGTGGACCTGCTTGCCGCAGCCCGGCGTCTCCGCCCAGAAATCCACCCCATCAACCCCGATACCGAACATCAGGGCGTGGTGATGCAGATGATCCGCCGGCGCATCCCGCAGCACCTGCACCCCCGCCGGCGACCGCAATTCCTGCACATAGGGCTTGAACGGCACTCCTCCGAACTGGTATCGCATTACGGCCTGGCCGCCGATTTTGACGATTCCTTCCGTGTCATTATAACTTACGCCGAACTCTCGGGGCCCCGTCGAACACCCCGCCACTCCCACAATCGCCGCCGCCAACACAACCCACATCCATTGCCTCATGGCCGTACCTCCAAGAACCAATTCTGTTTGTTATTTCGTTTCCGCCAAAATACTATACCCGGCATCCCCCGGACATTCAAACAGTCGAAATTCGCATTTTTTCCATTTTTTTTCCCGCACCAAGGTGTAAGTCTTGCATATAATAGGAAATAAAGGCCCGACCGAAGCGGCCGTTGAGATAATATAGGAACTCGTTAGGCAGGAGTGGAACCGATGAAAACAGTCGGCCTTGTGGCCCTGGTGGCCCTTCTATCGGTGCAGGCCAACGCCAATTTCCCCCTCTATTCCCAGCCCCACGACTTGACCAATACCCTGCAACAGTCGTCGGGCAGCGGGATCGACTATGATATGTTTGCCTGGGACGATTTCACCCTGGACACTACCGCCACTATCCTCGAAATCCAGGGGCGCGGCGGTTACGACCCCGAGAGGGCCCCCTACGCTGGCCTGATCAGCGACTTCAGCATTTCAATCTGGGGCGACTTCTATAATGGGCCCGATATCGGCGCAGGTCCCTTGATCCTGTACGATCTTGATACTGGTATCGGGACCGCCGGGGAAACTTTTGTTGGCAACTTTGGCTCGGGCGGATTCGGACCTACACCCATGTATGATTATCACCTCGTCCTTCCAACGCCGTTCACTGCCAATTCCGGCAAAAAATACTGGGTATATATCGGGGCCTTTCAATCCGGGGTACCCAACTGGGGACTGGCCCACAGTTCAACCGGAAACAATCGGGGCTATATGAGTTTTGTCAATTATGCCGGAGGTACCAACTGGCGATCTACTACCTTCGACGCCGCCTTCGCCCTCCTCATCAAGGACCCCGTCTGCGGCGACTGGGGATTCTACCCCGCCGACCTCAACCAGGACTGCCGCGTGGACCTGTTCGACTTCGTGATCCTGGCCGGCCAATGGCTCGCCGGCAACTGTGCCAACCCGCTCTGGTGTAACGGCGCAGACCTGAACAAAAATAATTCCGTGGACCTGGCCGACCTCCTCCAACTGGCCGCCAATTGGGTCCAGTGTACCGAGCCCTATATGGCCGGCTGTGTGAAACTGAACTGAAACAGCGTCGTCGAAAAATAAGTGACGGCATTTTCGGGATATAATAACTGAAAGAATGAAAGGGGAGTACGATGAAGGCGATAGCGATTGGAATCGTGGGCGTGGTGTTCCTGGCGATTCCCGCAAATGCGGGTCTGTTTTTCTGCGGCGACGCCACCCATCCTCATCCCGCCGGCGACATCAACGCCGATTGCCATGTCAACTGGCTTGATCTGGAGGTCTTCGCCCAGCAATGGCTCGCCATCGACTGCGCCCAGACCGCCAATTGCCACGGCGCCGACCTCGACCTCAGCGGTTCGGTCACCCTCGGCAACGATTTCGCCATCCTGTCGGCCAACTGGTTCCGCTGCACCGCCCCCGAGTGCTTCACCCCCGGCCAGTCCTATACCGTCTTCGCCTTCAACGACCTCGGCATGCACTGCACCCAGCCCAGCTTCGCCGACATGATGATCCTGCCGCTCTACAACGACTTCCACGCCGTGGTTGTCCGCCGCCGCATTGGCGACGACCCGCAGATTGTCACCTCCGGCGTAGCCGTCTCGTACACCATCCCCTCCAACACCTATTCCGTCGGCGCCATCAAGAAGACAGACTTCTGGGACTACACCGTGCCCCTCTTCGGCGCTGTTGTTCCGCCCAATGTCGGCCTGATGGGCAAAAAGCTGGCCGACACCATGGGCTCCGGCATCAACAACGACTGGGTCTCCCACGGCCTGCCCATTACCCCCATCGCCGATGACGGCCGATTCGACGCCTACCCCCTGGCCACCGTCACCGTCACCGTCGCCGGCAACGAGGTCGCCCGCACGCAGGCCGTCGTCCCCGTCTCCACCGAGACGAACTGCCAGCTCTGCCACAACACACCCGGCCTGACCGTCACGATGGATATCCTCACCAAGCACGACAAGCTCCACCCCGGCTACGATCTCATCAACAAACGCCCCGTTGCCTGCGGCACCTGCCACCGTCAGGAACCCCTGGCCGCCCTGAATGTCTATCCCGGCAATCCGAATATATCCTCGCTCTCGCGCGCGATGCACAACTCCCATAAGTCCCGCTTCACCGATCCTGCCGTCCTACAGGCCCTCGGCGGCGATGCCTGCTACGCCTGCCACCCCGGCGTTGTGACCAAATGCCTCCGCGATGTCCACTCCAAAGCCGGCATGACCTGTGTGAGCTGCCATACCTCGATGGAGGCCGTCTCCTCCCTCAATCGCCGACCCTGGATCGACGAGCCCTCCTGCGGCTCCTGCCATCCGCTGGCCAAGAATCCCACCCACGCCGACTACCAGTTTGAAGAGCCCGGCAAGCTCTTCCGCCAGTCCAAGGGTCACATGGGCATCCCCTGCGAAGTTTGCCACAACACCCCGCACGCCCTGACGCCCGCGACCATGGCCGTCGAAAATGCCCAGTCCGTCAACCTCATGGGCCGCACCGGCGTGATCGACAAGTGCCTCCTCTGCCATACCGAGACGCCCACCGAACCCTTCCCCCATCACAGGAACGACTAACCCCAAAGATTGTGCCCTTTTTGTCATTCCCGCGAAAGC